>DSAV01000169.1 GCA_011046295.1 Deltaproteobacteria bacterium
AATCTGGCGTTTGAGGTCGGCAGCAAAACTTCTTCGGTGCTTCATGGCAAGATCCTTTCTCCCGTTTCCCGGGACTTGGGTTCCTGTCAACTACTCTAACATATTTTGTCCAACTTGGGGGGTGCAGTTCATGAGCATAATAATTGAGAATCAAATAAAAAGCGCACACCACAATAAGTGTGCGCTTAAGAAGTTTTGCATAAAAGATGATAAAAATCAGATTAAATAAATTTTAAATCAACCATCTAATTGAAATTATGATTATTTCGTTTCCTTTAATTTATTGAGTTCTTCTTTATATTTTTCCGCTTGGGCTTTGGCTGTTTCTGCTTCCTGCCTAATCTTTTCCAGCTTTTCATCATGGGACAATTTTGCATCATCAACTCTTTCCTGTATTTCATCTATTCCCACGTAAACAGCTAACGCGCCTCCGAGCAAAAGACAAATAGGAAATGCCCCTTTTACTATTGTCATAAAAGCCTCCCACCAGAAAAACAGGCTAATCAATCCGAATACGGCGGAAACAATTCCTCCAATAAGTAAAGACATAAGCAAACCTCCTGAAAATAAAAATCCGTTTGTTAATTTCGGCCACTTTTACAAATAAAAAGGTATCATGAAAAGAGCTTTGAGGCAAGGCTCAAATAGATGAAAATCAAAGATAAAAATAGTTCTTGATTAAAAGCAATTCATCATTTAAGTATTGGTAACTTAATGAAGATATATGGATAATGGATGAGATGACTAAACCAGATTTTTCCAAAGCGGATGGTTTAATTCCTGCGATTGTTCAAGACGCCGAAACCGGAGGAGTTCTCATGCTTGCCTACATGAACCGGCAGGCGTGGGAAGCAACCATTAAAACGGGAAAGGCGACTTTCTGGAGCCGCTCGCGGCAGTCCTTGTGGGTAAAAGGGGAAACATCAGGAAATTTCCAATTAATTCAGGGCATTTTTATTGACTGCGACAACGACACAATACTTTTGCAGGTTAAACAGTTGGGCGGAGCGGCCTGCCACACAGGCTACGAATCCTGCTTTTACCGCAAATTGGACGGTAACACTTTTAAAATTGTTGGAAAAAAGATTTTCGATCCCGAGGAAGTTTATAAATGAAAGTTCTAAGACTGGGGATTCCCAAGGGATCCCTCGAAGAAAATACCGTGGATATTTTTAAAAAAGCCGGCTGGCGTATAACTTATGACAACCGCAGCTATTTCCCTGATATTGACGATGCGGAAATGACCTGCTCATTGGTGCGTGCGCAGGAAATGTCGCGCTTCATTGAAGACGGAACGCTGGATTTGGGGCTTACCGGAATTGACTGGATTATGGAAAATGCTTCTGATGTCGTCGTGGTGCAGGACCTGATTTATTCCAAGGTTTCCATGCGGCAGGCGCGCTGGGTCCTTGTTGTCCGCGAAGATTCTCCTTACCAGAAAATAGAAGACATGGAAGGAAAAAAAATATCGACAGAGCTTGTTAATTTTACTAAAAAATACTTTTCCGATAGAAATATTAATGTCAATGTTGAATTTTCCTGGGGAGCTACGGAAGCCAAGGTGGTGGAAGGTCTGGTGGACGCGGTCGTGGAAGTTACGGAAACCGGTTCCTATTAAGGCAAACAAGCTTCGAATTATTCACGAGCTGATGAAAACTAACACGCAGCTCATCGCCAACCGCGCGGCATGGGAAGAACCGTGGAAGCGCAAGAAAATCGAGCAAATAAAAACAATGCTTGTCGGTTCACTGCAGGCGATGGGGAAAGTCGGGTTAAAGCTCAACGTGCCGAAGGAAAACCTGGAAAAGGTGATGTCTCTGATTCCGGCACTGAGATCTCCCACTGTATCTGGCTTGTCCTCGGAGGATTGGTTTGCTGTGGAATCCATTGTGAGCGCGAAAGGAACGAGGGAATTGATTCCGCTTCTTTTGGAGGCGGGCGCCGAAGGCATAATAGAGTACCCTCTGAATAAGGTAATTTAGTAATAATGATGAGAAAAGCCAAAATTATCCGCAAAACTAAAGAAACGGATATAAATTTTGAAATCGACCTGGACAAAACCGGTGAAACTAAGGTTTCCACAAGCATCCCTTTCCTTGATCATATGCTGGAACTTTTATCCACGCACGGCCTTATGAAGCTCGTGGTCAAGGGCAAAGGAGACACGCAAATCGACGACCACCATCTGGTTGAGGATTTAGGAATTTGCCTGGGGCAGGCTGTGGGCAAGGCGCTGGGTAAAAAAACAGGCATCAACCGTTACGGCTCGGCGTGCGTGCCCATGGATGAATGCTTATGCCGCGTGGATTTGGATATTTCCGGCCGTCCCTATCTGATTTATAATGTCAAATACGCTCGTAGAAAGATTGGCGGTTTTGACCCCGCGCTGATTAAAGAATTCTTCAAAGCCTTCACGGATCATAGTGGTGTCACTTTGCATATTAACCTGCTTTACGGCAGTAACAGCCATCATATTATTGAGGCGATATTCAAGTCTTTCGCCCGCGCGCTGAAATGCGCGGTTAGTTTAAATGAAAACATCAGAGGAGTTCTGTCAACAAAAGGAAAACTTTAAAAGCAGCGAGGTAAAGAAAGTGAGTAACAAAAGTTTTAAAAAAATAGCCTGCGCCGGAGGCATTATTATAGCCTTCAGCCTGACCGCGTCTTTATCGTGCCTTGCCGCTGAAAAGGCGGGACATGGCGAAAAAGCAGCCGTGGTCATCGGCGTTATCCCTTTTCAGGCGATGATACCGCAGGAGCCGGGAAGCATGGTCATCTGTCCCCTTTGTACCACCGGGCACGCTGCGGGAAGAATTGCGGACGGCGCGGAAAAGATAGTCGAAGATATATTTGTTGAAAAATTAGGGGAATTTAAGAACATAATAATAATACCGCAAGAACGGGTTGCAGGTGTCTACAAAAGAATTTCTGCGGAATCTCTCAGGAGACCTCTGTTTGATGTTCTAAAAAAAGCCGCGAATGAATTAGGCGCGGATGTTTTAGCTTTAGGCTATATTTACCGTTACATCGACAGGGTGGGATACGGCTACTCGGCAAAGAAGCCGGCTTCCGTGGCTTTTGAAATTTATATGATAAGTCCGCGCGAAGGTGAAATCATCTGGAGAGGCGTATTTGACAAAACACAGAAATCGCTGATGGAAGATTTATTCCAGATATCATCATTTTTTAAAGGCGGGGGCAAGTGGCTGACCGCCGAAGAACTTTCGAAGCAAGGCATGGCGGAAATATTCAAGAAATTTCCGGGCTTTACGCTTTAATAAATTACCGTTCAGGCGAAATTATATTTTTTCTTTGCGAAATCAGCAGTTTTATTTCGTGTTTGTCCATGGAGTATTTTTTGATAATCATTCCGGCAATTGATATCAAAGATGGAAAGTGCGTGAGGCTGGCTCAGGGCGATTTTAACCGCGTTACCGTTTACGCGGATAATCCCGTGCAAATGGCGCAAACATGGGCGAAAAAAGGCGCGCAATTAATTCATATTGTGGATCTCGACGGCTCCGTGGCAGGTAAGCCTAAAAACGCGGAAATTATCATACAAATAGCCCGGGAAATAGACGTGCCTGTCCAACTGGGAGGCGGCATCAGAAATATGAAAACAATCGAATTTTATCTCAAAAACGGTATTGCTGCCGTTATTTTAGGAACAGCCGCCTTGCAAAAAGAGGAAATTATACATGAGGCCGGGAAAAATTTTCCCGGTAATATAATTCTGGGTATTGACGCGCTGGATGGTTATGTGTCTATTCAGGGATGGACGCAAAGAACACAGCAAAACGCGGTTGAGCTTGCCCGGCGCTTCGAGAATCGCGGGCTGAAAGCAATTGTATATACCGACATTAAACGAGACGGTATGGGAACCGGCGTGAATTTAGAAGCCACCAGGGCGCTGGCGCAAGCAGTTAACATACCGGTAATAGCTTCAGGCGGAGTCGCGACGATTGAAGATTTGCAAAAACTTCGGGATATTGAAGATTGCGGCATATACGGAGTTATTATCGGCAGAGCTCTTTACACGGGAGCAATCAAGCTGGAAGAAGCATTACATGCCATCTCAAAACCTCTGAATTAAATAACCATGGAGGAACAAATTATGTCTGATTGCGTTTTTTGTAAAATAGTCAAAGGGGAAATTCCTGCGGCGAAAGTTTATGAAGACGAGCATGTGCTCGCTTTTGACGATATTCAGCCTATGGCTCCGGTGCATGTAATCATCATTCCCAAGCAGCATGTCTCCACCATGCTGGATGTTGATACCCATCAAAACAATCTTCCCGGTGAGTTAATCGCAGCGGCGCAGAAGGTGGCGCGGATAAAGAAAATTGCCGATTCGGGTTTTCGCTGCGTAATAAATTGCAACGCCGAAGGCGGGCAGGTGGTATTTCACCTGCACATGCACCTACTCGGCGGCAAAAAGCTGGAAGACCAGTTAGGCTGACACAGGGGGATAAATATTATGGATTTTAATGTAAAACTAAATAAAGAAATGACAAACGCGGCAAAAACCAAGGATAAATTAAGGCTTTCGGCTATCCGCATGATCAAAGCGGCGCTGCATAATAAAGAAATAGAATTAATGCGCCCGCTAAATGAAACCGAGATCATGCAGATTCTTTCGGTCATGACAAAGCAAAGAAAGGATTCCATCGAGCAGTTTACCAAAGGCGATAGAATGGATCTCGTGGAAAAGGAAGAAGCTGAACTCAAGGTCATACAGGAATTTTTGCCTCAGCAATTGTCTGAAGAAGAGATAGAGGAACTGATTAAAAAAGCAATTGCCGAAGCTGGAGCGGTTTCCGTAAAAGACATGGGCAAAGTGATGAAAATACTGATGCCGCAGATAGTCGGCAAGGCGGATGGCAAAGTGGCGGGAGAAAAAGTTAAGGCGATTCTTTCTTCATAGAAAACATACCTATAAAAAGCCGGGAAAATATTCAGTGCGTTTTGATGATAATAAAATCGAAGAAGTCAAAACCAAGGTGGACATTGTCGAGCTGGTTTCCGAATACCTGACGCTGAAAAAGGCGGGGCGTAATTTTGTGGGCCTTTGTCCTTTTCATCAGGAAAAGACCGCTTCTTTTACCGTTAACAGGGAAAAGCAGATATTTTACTGCTTCGGGTGCGGTCAGGGAGGCAATGTCATCACCTTCTTCATGAAAATTGCCGGCAAATCATTTCCCGAAGCCATCAAAGATTTGGCGCAGAAAGCCGGTGTAGTTCTACCGACGCGCCTGACGAGCAAAGAAAGCCGTGAACGGGAATCGCTGAGGGAAAATATCACCGCGCTGAATTTGCGGGCAGTGCAGCACTTTGCGCGCAATTTATATTCTCCCGCAGGAAGAGAAGCTCTTCAATACCTGGAAGGCCGGGGTATTCCCGATGAAATAACCAAAAATTTCCGGCTGGGCTACGCTGCCGACAACTGGCGTTCCTTGACGAGTTATCTTGATGGCAGCGGTGTTTCTTTGAAGCTAGCCGAACAGGCAGGCCTGATTATTGCCGGAAAGGGTGGAGATTTTTATGACCGTTTTCGCGGACGCCTGATTTTCCCCATTGAAAATGTTTTCGGTGAAGTGGTTGCCTTTGGTGGCAGAATTATCGGCAAAGGCGAGCCGAAATACTTAAATTCGCCGGAATCGCCTGTTTATGTAAAGGGACGTAATTTGTACGGCTTGAACAAAACAAAGGACAAAATACGCGAAAGGGGCTTCGCGCTGCTCGTAGAAGGTTATTTTGATTTAATTTCACTAGTCGGCGCAGGCATAGGAAACGTTGTAGCCACTCTGGGCACGGCGATTACCAGGGAGCACCTGGAGCTTTTGCGCCGTTATACAACGGATATTGTTACCCTTTTTGATCCTGATACGGCGGGGAAAAAAGCTCTCGACCGCAGCCTGGAGCTTTTTCTGGAAGCCCGCCTTAAGGCGCGTATTCTGATTTTGCCCGAAGGATATGATCCGGATGATTATGTAAAAAAATTCGGCGGGGAAAAATTGGAGGATCTGATTTCACACGCCGAACCCTTGAGCGATTATTATATCGAAAATGTAATCGGCGCCGGAACAACATTTGAAGATAAACGGGAAATGATAAAAAACGCCATGGAATTTATCGAAAAAGTCACTGATAATAAGGAAAAAGCCCTTTTTATAAAGCGCATAGCCGAAAAAACCGGCATCAACGAACAATTATTTGTAAAGGATTTCCCGCGGCGTGAATCTAAAAGCTACGGAACAAAATCAAAGCTGAGTGTTAATAACGACGCGGTAGAATTACACCTGATACAGCTTCTACTCGAATATCCACAAAAAACCGTTCAGGCGGAGGAGGAAAATATTTTTAATTATTTTTTGCAGCCCCAGCTCCAAGCTTTAGGAAAAAAAATTGCTGACACTTACAAATTTCTCGGATATGTCGACATCGGGGTAATTTTATCCGCTGACGAGGATGCGCCTCTGCGTGAAAAGATGTTCCAATTAATGATTAAGGCTTTGCCTACCAATAATGCCATGCTGGAAAAAGTATTTACCGATAACATCCGTCAAATTAAGAAGAAATGGTTCAGAAATCAGCACCTGCAGATTAAATTAAAGCTGGGCAAAGCTCAGGAAAGCGGCAATAATACGCTGATAAATGAGCTTTTACGCGAAAAAGAAAACTTGCTAATGGAAGAAAAAGCATTAAATTAGCACCACTATAAATAAATTGGGGAGATATTAATGGTCAAAGAAATTCAATCAGACGAACTTAAAAAATTACTTTTGCTGGGGGAAGAAAAAGGCTTTTTAACTTATGATGACGTTAATGATTTACTTCCGGCGGACGTAACATCTTCCGATCAGATTGATGATATTATTACGCTTTTTGGAGAAAAAAACATTGATATCATCGATACCGAGCAGGGAGAAAAGTTGGTGGTTAAAAAACCCGCGGAAAATACTACCCCGGTCAAGTTCCCGGAAACACTAGCTCTGATGCCAATACCCGGGAAGACCGGAGACCCGGTCAAGATGTACTTACGCGAAATGGGCATAGTATCCCTGCTGAGCCGCGAAGGTGAAGTGGAAATAGCTAAAAAAATTGAAGAAGGCGCGCGAGAAACTATGTCCGCAATATTTCAGCTGACTGTTTCGATTAAAGAAGTGTTGGGCATTGGCGACAAACTGCAAAACAGTGAAATCAGGATAAAAAGCGTCGTAGAAAGCGTTGAGGATGAAGAAGGTTTCGTTGAAGAAGACGAGCATAAGGACCGGGTTTTAAAGCTTATTTCCAGAATCAAACTTTTCAACGACAGGAACACGGTTTTACGCGCCAAGCTCAAATCAAAATCTATCCGGGTTAAACAGCGCGAAAAACTGAATGCTGAATTGGAAAAAAACACCAGATACATCGTCACCCTTTGCCGGAAAATACGTTTCAGCAAAAAACAAATCAGCCGTTTTGTCACGAAACTGCGTAACTATAATGACGAGATAGAAAAAGCCGAAAAAGTCATCGCCCAATACAAAAAAGAAACAAAAATGAATCTGGCGCAACTCGAAAAAGCCTGGGCAAAAATAAAAAAATCCAAGGCTAATGAAAAAAAAGTTGCAAAGGAAAACCGTATTACCATTGACCTGCTCAAAAAAAGCAAAGCCTCCATAGATGACGCTCACAAAAAAATTAGGCAAATCGTGCGCGAAGTCGAAATTCCCGCGGCAACTTTAAAATCCGTAGTGAAGTCTATAGATAAAGGCGAGCTCAAAGCGGAAATCGCGCAAAGAAAATTAGTCGAAGCCAATTTAAGGCTTGTGGTAAGCATCGCCAAAAAGTACACCAACCGCGGACTGCAGTTTCTCGACTTAATCCAGGAAGGAAACATAGGGTTAATGAAAGCTGTGGATAAATTCGAATATCAGCGCGGATACAAATTTTCCACATATGCCACGTGGTGGATAAGGCAGGCAATCACGCGCGCCATAGCCGATCAGGCGCGTACCATCAGGATTCCCGTGCACATGATTGAAACAATTAACAAGTTAATTCGCACATCCCGTTATCTTGTTCAGGAATTGGGGCGCGAACCTAATCCGGAAGAAATTGCCAATAAAATGGAGTATCCCCTGGAAAAAGTCCGTAAAGTACTGAAGATTGCCAAAGAGCCTATTTCCCTGGAAACCCCAATCGGCGAGGAGGAAGACAGCCATTTGGGAGATTTTATTGAAGACAAAAAGATCATGTCTCCATCGGAAGCGACAATCAACATGGATTTGGCGGAACAGACAAAAAGAATATTGTCGACGCTCACGCCCAGAGAGGAAAAAGTATTGCGGATGCGCTTCGGAATCACCGACCGTCTGAGTATTTTGTCTGAGAGCTCTAAAGTTATTGCCAGCTTAATGGAGTCTATAGAGGAGGAACCGGTCACCGTTCAGGCGACTACCCTGAAAAGGGCTAGAAACAAACCAAGAAAACGCGTCGCAAAATAATATTGACAAGCACTTTGTTTGTGTATATCAAGTCACATTTTGGAACAGATAAAGAAAATTGATTAATAAGGGGCCCATAGCTCAATTGGTAGAGCCACCGGCTCATAACCGGTAGGTCCCTGGTTCGATCCCAGGTGGGCCCACCAATTTATTATGGATGATAAAAAAATGTTGCGAACAGAAAAAACATTAAGAAAAGGACATAAAAAAAATACAAGCGCCGTCAGCGCCGTGAACCAGCAGCAACAAACATCGCCTCACGGCAGTAACAGCTGGCAAACAAGCCACTTTTAAAAATGCACCCCTAAAAAGGTGCATTTTTTTTATTATACAAACAGTAAGGAGGTAAAAAATTGAATGCAGAATTATTATTGTTAATTGAGCTTCAGGAGTGCGATTCAACTTTAGTTAAGCTTATGGCAGGAAAAAGAAGCCTACCTGATAAAATGGAGAAATTAGATACAGAATTTCTTACTTTTAAGGAAGGGATCGAACAAAACAAAAATAAATATGAGGAGCTTAAAAATAACCACGCTGAGAAGGAAAAAGAAATAAAA
>DSAV01000027.1 GCA_011046295.1 Deltaproteobacteria bacterium
ATTTTGGCGTAATATAAAACGAGAGAAAACGCCAGGAGGTTTGCCAGCGGTATAGCCATCCACGCGCCCAAAACTCCAAAAGCCCGCGATAAAAAGATGAGCAGGGGAATCAGCAACACAGTATCACGAAAAACGAGCAGAAACATGGCCAACGTTCCTTTTCCTAGCCCCAAAAACATATTTATAAATACAAGTGTTGGGGCTATGAACAGCAGAACTAAAACATAGATGCGCAGGGCGGGAACGGCAATTGCCATAAGCGCCGTGTCCTGGGAAAAAAGCATGACAATTGGTTCTGCAAAAATAATCAGTAGCAAACAAGAAGCCAAGGCGATTGCGAGAGATATTTTAAGCGCGACAAAAACAGACTGTGACAGCCGCCTGTAAAGGCCGGCTCCATGACTGTATCCCACAATCGGCATCAGGCCGAAACCGATGCCGTAGAGAATCATCATAACCAGTCCATTTACCCGGAAACAAATGCCCAGGGAGGCGATGGCAATTGAACCATATTGCGCCAATACGTGATTATAGACAATCAAAACCAGGCTGACAATCAAATTAGCCACTATAGAAGGAAAGCCAGCGGAATAAATCGATTTGATAATCGGAAGATTGGGGTATAGATATTCACGCCGAAGCTCATACCTGGAAGACTTCAGGCACAAAAAGTGCACGGAAAAAATAAAAGCGCAGAATTGTGCAGTAACGGCCGCGAGCGCCGCGCCTTTGATGCCCAGAGCGGGAAAAATTCCAATCCCGAAAATCAAAAAAGGGTCAAGTATGGCGCTGCAAACAGAGGCGACCAAAACGACATACATGGACAATAAAGGCCTTCCTTCCGCGCGCAAAAGGTTATTGGACATCATCGAAAATAGAAGAAACGGCGAACTGAAAGCTATGACGGTCAAGTATTCGCGACACAAAGGCATTATTTCGTCTGTTGCTCCGAAGGCTATGAGAATGTAATCGTGAAACAGAAAGACGCAAATAATTATCAACATTCCGAATGAAAGCGAAAGAAAAAATATCTGGCCGGCGGTCTGTTTCGCCTGAAGGTTATTACCTGCCCCGAACATCCGCGCGGAAAAGGAGCCTGCCCCCACGCCGCTGCCCACGCCAATAGCCGCAAAAATCATCTGTATAGGGAAACAAATGGTCAGGGTGGCCAGCGCCTGCGGACTGAGCCGTGCCAGCCAGAACGAATCGATAAAGTTGTATATCGACATAGCCATCATCGCTACAATCGACGGCCAGCTCATCTTTATAATAAGCGGGAAGATTGCTTCCTTACCTAAATCAAGCGTTTTAAACATATTTCAAGTCAACTACTGGCAAATTATCGTCAGATGGTGTTATATAAACTTTGGATTGCTTACACATAATGGGTATCTTTTCAAGGCAATAATGTATTATGGCAAAAAACCTTGTTGTAATTTTAGGACCAACGGCGTCAGGAAAAACCGCTATGGCGGCAAAGCTGGCCTTTGACCTCAGGGGCGAAATTATTTCCGCGGATTCCCGACAGGTTTATAAAGGCATGGATATCGGCACAGGCAAGGATTTGAATCAATATACGGTCCGGGGCGAAAAAATTAAATATCATTTAATAGATGTCATCGCACCGCAAGAAGAATTCAGCCTGTACGATTTTCAGACTAAATTCTACCAAATATTCTCCGATCTTGCCGGGAAAAAAATATTGCCGATTATGGTCGGCGGAACGGGTCTTTACCTGGAATCAGTTCTGGCAGCCTACGATCTGCCTCCGGCCCCTGCGGATGAACAATTACGCGAAAAATTATCGGGAAAAACGAAAAGCGAGCTTCAAGAAATACTTTTATCCTTAAAACCGCGGGTGCACAACATAACGGATATGGAAGACACGCGTAGACTTGTTCGGGCAATTGAAATCGAGAGGGCAAGAAAAGGAACATTCCGCCTGAAGGAAAAACCGGAAATTGACGCTGCTGTTTTTGGCATAAAATGGGATAGGGCTGTTTTGCGTCGGCGCATCACGGGAAGGCTTGAAGAAAGAATGAACCAGGGAATGATTGAAGAAGTTGAAACGCTGCATAAAGAAGGGCTGTCGTGGGAACGACTGGAAAGTTTCGGGCTGGAGTATCGCTTGGCCGCGCTGTATTTGCAAAACAAGCTCAGTTATCGAGAGATGACGCAAAGTTTGAATACAGGCATTCATCAGTTTGCCAAAAGACAGGAAACATGGTTCAGAAGAATGGAAAAACGAGGAACAATTATTCACTGGATCGAAGGCGATAACTATACGTTGCTCAAAGAAAGCGTCCTGAAATATCTCAAATGAAGAAAACAACCTTGGTTGATGATTATCTGCGCGATTACGCGGCGGACATAAAGTGGAAATTAACGGCGAGTAATACAAACAATATTTCCATGATTGTTGTGATACCCGCTTATGCGGAAAAAGAAACTCTATTTTCCACTCTGATGTCTCTGGCGCAAAATCCTGTTTCATCTTTGGATGAATCTCTTATTTTATGCGTAATCAACAACAAGAAAACCTCACCATCCGATGATATAAGGAATAACCGGCAAACGATTGGAATCATCGACGCCTTGATAAAGAAAAAGTCCATTAATAATAATAGTATATCGCCTGAAACCCAATTGCTTATAAAATGTCTGGCAGATGCGAGAATTAACCTGGGCTATATTGACGCTTCTTCGACGGGATATGAAATTCCGGAAAATGCGGGCGGGGTAGGGATGGCCAGAAAAATCGGCATGGACATGGCGTTGCGGTTGTCCAAGGAAAAAGCTCCTGCGCGTAATCTGATTTTGAGCCTTGACGCCGATACTTTGGTCAGGGAAAATTACCTGCCGGCAGTGAAAAATTATTTTACCAAAAGAATAAACACGGCGGTCATTTCCTATGAGCATCAGACGCCCGCTCGCGCCGAAGAAGCGGCGGCGATATGCTGTTATGAAATCTTTTTGCGTTATTGGGTTTTGGGGCTCGGATATGCCAAATCTCCCTGGGCTTTTCATTCCATAGGTTCAACTATTGTGACGACAACCGACGCCTATCTGGCCGTAAGAGGCATGAATAAGAGGGATGCAGGTGAAGACTTTTATTTTCTCAATAAACTTGCTAAAATCAGCGGCATTCATTACTTGAAAGAAACATGTGTTTACCCTTCGGCACGCCCCTCCACGCGCGTGGTATTCGGCACAGGTAAAAGAATTCAAAGATTTCTCTCCGGCATCCAGCAGGAATATCTTTTATATGATCCAAAAATATTTCAAGTGCTGGCCGATTGGCTCGAGTACATGCGCAGCGCGATTGATTGCACGGAAAATGAGATTATGACGGCGGCCAGTAAAATACATCCATATCTGTCAAATTATCTTGCCGATGCGGGATTTGCGCAAGCGTGGATGAAAATCAGAAAAAACGCGACGGATACAGACGCGCTCCTGCGTCAGTTTAATTTCTGGTTTGACGGATTTAGAACTTTGAAATTTGTTAATTATTTTACCAGAAATGTTTATCCCCAAATTAACATGTTTACGGCGCTTGGAAAACTTCTCTTCGCGTACGGGGATAAAGGATTTAATTTATCCGCAGATATTCCTCAGTTGGAGGAGCAATGGAGAATTTTGCAATACCTCAGGAATTTGACATAATGCTCATTCAAGCACGGATTAATCTGCTTGACGGCTACGCCTTTTGCGTATAGCCTTGATAAAATAAATATTACTGTTACTTCACAGGGGATGAGTATGAAAAAAAGATTTTGCGTAAAATTGGTTGTTCTTATTGGTTTAATCTTTTTTGCGCTGGGTTGCACGCAGGATACAGAAGTAAAAGAAACACCAGCCGCGGTTGATGAAGTTAATGAGACACAGGCGACAGCAATCAAAACGCCCTTAGCGGGCGACCGGGATAACACCAATAAATCAAAACCAAAAAAAGTTGATAGCGATGTTGCGGTAAGTGTTGATGGCAAAGTATTGAAGAAGTCCGAACTGGATAAAGACGTCGCGGCATTAATGAAAGCTTACGCGGACAGAATTCCGAAAGATAAAACTTCGGAAGTGCGGGCGGATGTAAGAACCAGGTTCATCGAAAATTTTATAGTACGAACCCTTTTGCAAAACGAAATTGAGAAGCGCAATATTCAAGCTAGTGCAAAGGAAATAAATGAAGTAGTGGAAGAAATAAAAGGAAACCTGCCTTCCGGGAAAGACTTGGCAGATTTTCTTAAGGCAAACAACATGTCTGAAGAAGAATTTAGCGAAAGAATGGCTTCTGATGTAAAAATTAAAAAAATGATTATGCAGGAACTGGGAAAAAAGGCGAAGCCGACAAGGCGCGAGATCAAAAAATTCTACAATGACCATATCGATAATTTTATTATTCCTGAAAATGTTCATGTTCGCCATATTCTCATAACTATTGCCGATAAAGATAGCGATAAGGTAAAAGAACAAAAGAAGTCAAAAATGGAAGATATACGTACTCAAATAATTGTGGGCGCGGATTTTGCGGAACTTGCCGCTAAAAACTCTGAATGCCCCAGCAGGGAAAACGGCGGCGATTTGGGCAATATAACGAAAGGACAGACGGTTGAACCTTTTGAAGACGCCGCATTTTCGCAGGATATTGACGAGATTGGACCTGTGGTAACAACCGATTACGGCTACCATATTATTCAGGTTTTGGAAAAAAACAAGGAAGTGAAAATTGCTCTCAAAGAGGTCAGACAAAATATTTCAGATTATCTGATGGAACAAAAACAGTCAGAAGCATTTGCTGCTCTGATGGAAAAATTACGGGCAAAAGCGGATATCGTGGTAAATTAGCGCCTGGATTTTCCGCTAACCTGAATATTTACTTAAAACTGTGTTCAGCATCCGGGAAAGTTTCGTTTTTCACTTCGGATATGTAATTTTTGACCGCTTTTCTGATTTCCTGGTTTAAATTTGCATATTTTTTGACAAATTTCGGCGTCATTCTTTCGTATGTGCCCAGCATGTCGTTGACCACCAGAACCTGGCCGTTACAGTGAATTCCGGCGCCGATCCCTATTGTCGGGATGGAAATGGATTGCGTAATATCTTGGGCCAGTTTTCCCGGGACACATTCCAAAACAAGTGAAAAAGCGCCCGCTTCTTCCAATATTCTGGCGTCATCCATCATTTTTTCCGCCGCGTCCTCTTTTTTACCCTGAACTTTGTAACCTCCGATTTGATGGATTGATTGAGGTGTCAGGCCGAGGTGCGCCATCACCGGGATACCGGAACTGGTAATTTTATATACGGCGTCGGACTGTTCCTTCCCCCCTTCGAGTTTTACCGCCTGCGCGTTCGCTTCTTGCAGGAAACGCCCGGCATTGGCCAGCGCTGCCTGCGGAGAAACCTGATAAGACATGAAAGGCATATCCGCCACAATCAGTGCTCTTTGTGCGCCACGGGCAACTGCCTTCGTGTGGTGAAGCATGTCTTCCATCGTTACCGGAAGTGTTGTGTCGTACCCTAAAACAACATTGCCCAGAGAATCGCCGACCAGGAGTATATCGATATCACACTCATCAAGAAGCAGAGACATGGAGTAATCGTAAGCGGTGAGCATGGTGATTTTTTCTCCCGTATCCTTCATTTTTTTTATATCAAGGATTGTTCTCCTGTGCGTCTTATTCTGTGTACTCATGATTTAACTCCTGCTAAAATGTTTCTGATTTGATTTGCCTGCTTTTCATTAATTGATTTTTTTCGCAGGGCTGTGTCCACTGTGGCCAGCCCAAGGGCGTAATATAGCCCGAGGTGGCCGGGAGAGTTTCTCTTTATAGTGCTTATGTGCTTTTGTATAGTGCTGGTATCGCCGCGGGCGATGGGGCCGGTTAGTGCCTTGACAGGACCGGAACGTTCAATATTCTTCAAACTGCCGTAAACCAGCGGCAGATAAGCCTTCCGGGCCTGCCTGTTTTTAAAGCCAAGTGTCTGGTAAATGGATTCTACGGTATTGAGCAATGTAACAAGGTAATTGGACGCAAAACAGGCAGCGGCGTGATAAAGGGGTTTCTGGGCATCTGAGATAAAAAGAGGAATTCCGTTTAAATCTCCGACAATATTTTTTGCGATTGGCTTGGCTTTGCCCGTAGCGGTAATTCCGAAATAGCTTCCGGGTATGTTTTTAACTGCGTTGGCAATTGAAGAAAAACTCTGTAGGGGATGAATGCTTCCCACGTAAGCACCGGCTTTTTTGGCCGCAAAAAGAAGGTCGACGCCTCCCGCGCCGCTCATGTGAAAAACATATTTTCCTTTTATTGCTTTAGAAAGGGCTATTTCGCGGCAGACGGATGAAATAATGTCGTCAGGCGTGGTAATCAAAATGCATTCGCCATGAAGCGGAGCTTCCTTCGCATCATGAAGATTTATGCCGCCAATGTATTTTTTTGCTCTTTTCAATGCCGTAGGAGATTTATCGTATAATGCGGCAATTTTATGACCGGAATTTTTTAAAAGGGAGCCTATGGCCGTTCCCACCATGCCCAAACCTACAATGCTGAAGGTATAAAACTTTTTTTTCATTGAACAACCCATAAAAAAAGGCCTTCCGCGACAGGAAGACCTTCGTGAAAAACCAAGAATAATTACCGTCTCAGTCTATATAAAGGATCCAAGCGGTTATGATTTCAATAACATAAGTGCCGGGCGGCGTCAATCGGTTTTTGTGTGAACAAACTTGTGTTTAACGGCGCACTTGGATATATAAAGGCTAAAGAGGGGGATAATGAAACAGAATGAGACAGGTTGATTTAATGATTTTTGATTTTGACGGTACTCTTGTTGACAGTGGCGCTGATCTGGCAGAGGCGGTAAATTACACACTTGGCGCTTTGAAAATGCCGACGAAGGAGACAAGACAGATTATCGGTTACGTGGGAGACGGTGTTAAAAAACTGCTGGAAAGATCTTTGGATAACAAAAACAGGCATTTACTGGATGAGGCTCTGAATATTTTCGGTTTATACTACGAAAAGCATATGATGGATAACACGAAACTTTATCCGCATGTTTTGGATGTATTGCAAAAATTTCAAGAAAAAATAAAGGTGATTTTGACCAATAAGCGCTTTTGCTTCACAATGACAATAGCGCGGAGGCTGGAAATTGACGGGTATTTTGCGGAAATAATCGGCGCTGATTCCACACCGTTTCAAAAACCGGACAAAAGATTAATAGATGACTTACTGGCTAAATACTCTGCAGAAAGGAATAAAACAGTAATGATCGGTGACGGGGTTAATGATATTGCCGTGGCTAAAAATTCAGGTGTATTGAGCGTGGCATACTTGAACGGGCTGGGTGACAGTAATGCTCTTCTTTCTTTGTGCCCTGATTATAGCTGCGAAAGCCTGCTGGAGATAAATTCGTTATTTATATGATTGATAAAGTTCTCAGAACCATAGATGAGTATAAACTTGTAAACAATGGGGAAAAAATTGTTGTTGCCGTTTCCGGCGGGCCGGACTCCGTGGCGCTTCTGTTGATTTTGGCCCGCATAGCCCGGCAAATGAAACTCAGCCTGGTTGCGGCTCATTTCAATCATTTACTGCGCGGTGCTGAATCAGATGAAGATGAAAACTATTGCCGTCAGTTATGCCATGATTATAAACTTCCTTTTGTTTGTGAAAGAATGGACAAAACAAAAAAAGAAAAAGGCGTATCACCGGAAGATTTTTACCGCCGTCAAAGATACAGTTTCTTGAACAAAACAGCCAAAAAACATAATGCGCACAAAATCGCGCTGGGGCATAATATGCAGGATCAGGCGCATACAGTTTTGCTAAATTTATTACGCGGCAGCGGATTGGATGGACTTAAGGGAATTTTGCCGATGCGTGAAGGCAAGTTCATCCGCCCGTTGATTGAAACAACGCGTCGGGAAATTATCAGCTATCTGGATGAAGAAGGCGTGGCGTATCGCCTGGACAGCTCTAATAAAAGCACGGATTACCTGCGCAATAAAATCCGTAAAGATTTGATTCCGTTGTTGCAGGCGGAATATAATCCTTCAATTGAGGAAAAGCTGGCGCAGACGGCGAAGATTATCTGCGCCGAAGATGACTTTATAAAGAAGACTGTAGCGCAGATATCAGCGCTACCTCATGTTGAGATGAATAATGATTATGCATGCCTGGATGTCCAATATTTACAAACACTGCATCGCGCTTTGAGGCTTCGTCTTTTGAAGACTGTTTTAGAAAATATGCACAGTGCAAAGCAGGGTTTTTCCTTCGTTCATATAATGGCGGTGGAAAAAATGACCGGGGAAAATGTATCCGGGAAAAGCATTTGTCTTCCCGGCCAGATTACGGCAAGACTCGAGTATGGAAAATTGCACCTGGAAAGAACCGTAAATCGGCCGGAAAAAAGCAGATACGAATATCGGCTGACTGTTCCCGGCGTCGTATTTATCAAGGAAAAAGGCCTTGCCGTGGGTTTACAACGTGTAACAAAGGATTATATTGATAGAGGAAGCAATAATAAAGTTTATATGGATTTGGATAAAATTCGTCCGCCTCTTGTTCTTCGCAACAGGAGAGAGGGGGATTGGTTTGAGCCCCTGGGCATGAGAGGCAGGAAAAAAATTAAAGATTTTTTTATCGACAGGAAAATTCCCCGTCCGCAAAGGGAAAAAGTGTTGCTTCTGGCCGATGATTTGTCTGTTTTATGGATTGAAAGAATGCACATGAGTGAAAGGGTAAAAATAACCGATAACACGAGAAATATCTTAGAAATGGAAATTGTTGAATCAGAAAACCTTGCTTAGGATAGCATTTTTATCGGCAGACAGAAAATATTTGGGGAGTGTAAATCTAACTGTGTAAATGGTTTTAAATAGTGTAGACAATAAAACCAGAATAAGCAGGAGGATTTAGCATGAAGTTGACATTTGATGTTCAA
>DSAV01000159.1 GCA_011046295.1 Deltaproteobacteria bacterium
AGCGCGTTGAGCAGGCTGGATTTACCCACGTTGGGCTTGCCGGTAATCACAACATTCAAACCCTGAGTGATTATTTTTGCCTCATGGTATGTAGCGAGAAGTTTCTCTATGCTTTTCTTCGCTTCATCAATCTGCGGCGCCGGGGCGAGTGATTCTTCCGCGGATACGTCTTCCATAAAATCGATAGACGCGTCAAGCGTTGCGAGCGCTTCAATCAAAAGGCTTCTTGCTTTTTCAATTTCGGCGGTCAACTTCCCCTTTAATTGCGCCAGCCCCAAGGCAAACGCCTGCGGTGTCGGAGCGGCGGCCATCGCGGCCAGCGCTTCCGCCTGAGACAAATCCAGTTTATTATTAAAAAAAGCTCGTTGAGAAAATTCACCTGGTCCGGCGGGCCGGCAGCCCAGGCTCACCAGTTCGGAAAGAATTTTTTGCATGATGACAAAACTGCCGTGACAGTTTATTTCGATAACGTCTTCACCGGTAAAGGAGCTTGGCCCGCGCATAAAGGAAATCAGCACTTCATCCAGCGCTGTTTTCTCGTCGGCGGAAACAATGTCGCCATGATACAGGACGTGGCTTTCCCACGAACAATTATTCTTGCTTGGTTTAAAGATGCGGCGAGCTGTTTCCAGCGCCCGCGGGCCGCTGACACGGATTATTCCGATTCCTCCAGCGCCGAGTGGCGTGGCTACGGCCGCTATGGTATCCTGGCGAAGCACAATAAGTCACTTCCCCTTAATAGTTTATGGATAAAAACGTTTTACCCTTGATTTTGCCGGCTGTTTTGAACTGCTTTGCCTTTCTTCGCGGGAAGAACAACTATTTTTCTGTATTCTCCCTCGCCCCGGCTTTTTGTCGTCAGTAGCTCATCTTCCTGCAGCGCCAGATGAATGATGCGCCGGTCGTGCGCGCTCATATGGCCCAGCGATACCGGCTTGCGCGTTTTTTTCACCTTGTGTCTCACCTTTTCCGCCAGCTCCAACAGCGACTCTTCCCTCCTGCGCCGGTACTCTCCCGAATCAATGGAAATTATTTTACGTTCGCCGTTTGATTTGTTGATGGCTTTGTTCAAAATGTACTGAAGGGCGTCAAGGTTCTGGCCGCGCTTACCGATAAGCAAACCGCTGTCGCCACCTTCGATATTAAGCACAATTTTTTCATCCGACTCCACAATATTCACGCCACAGAGCAAAGACATTCTGTGCAAAATTCCTTCCAGCAGCTCCTTTGCGCGCAGCGCGAGAGTCGTAGATTCTCCGGAGGATGAAGATTCTCTGCCCGGCGCCGGTGTTTTGTCCTGCTCGCGTGCCGGTTTTTTTTCTCCCTTTTCTTTCTTTTCACTTTTGGATTCAGATCTTTCGGAAAAATCGAAATCCATGTCAAAGGAAAGCAAAGAAGCTCTTATTTTCGCCTTTTTGGAAAGCATCCCCAAGAAACCGCCGGCTTCTTCGGAAATTATTTCAATATTTAATTTTTCGCGTGTCACGCCGAACTCGCTACACGCCTTCTCAATGGCTTCGTCAATTGATTTGCCTTCTATTTCCAGTGTTCTCGTGTCCATCTTCCAACCTCTTTTACGTATATCAATTGGCCAGTTTCTTGTTGATATACATCTGCTGACCGATACTTAAAATATTATTGAACAACCAGTAAATAACCAGCCCCGAAGGAAAATTTAAAAAGAAAATGGTCAGAACCACAGGCATGAACATCATCATCTTGGCCATCATGGGATCGCCCATGGTCGGCGTCATTTTCTGCTGGATAAACTGCGATATTCCCATAAGAATGGGAGTAATGTAATAAGGATCCTTCGCCGATAAATCCTGAATCCAGAAGAAAAACGGCGAATGGCGCAATTCAATGGCATACAACAGGGCGTTGAAAAGCCCGATAAAAACCGGAAGCTGGATCAAAAGAGGAAGGCACCCGCTCAGGGGATTAACCTTGTGCGCACGGTAGAGCGCCATTGTTTCCTGCCCGATTTTCGACTGGTCTTTCTTATATTTTTGCTTCAGCTCATTTATCTTGGGCTGAAGTTTCTGCATTTCTCTCATTGACTTATAGCTCATATTTCCCAAAGGCCAGAAAACCAATTTTATCAGGATGGTCAGCAAAATAATTGCCAAACCGTAATTGGGAACAAATCCATGCAGAAACTTAAGGAAAAGAAGGAAGGGAACAGCCAGCCATTTAAAAATACCAAAATCTATGGCGCGTTCCAGGCCGACATTAAGCGACTTGAGCAAATCATACTGCTTGGGCCCCAGATAAAGGGAATAACCGACAACGGCGCTCTGGCCTCCCGGTATTATTTCTTTTTGTCCCCAAATGCCCACCGTGACCATGTTACGGCTGTCGCGGGACATTATTGAACTGGTTAAAGAAGGGTTTTCGGGAATAAATGAGGCAACGAAATATTTGGTTTCAAAACCTCCCCACAGCACGTTGGGGCCAAACATTTTGTCACTGTCGAGCTTCTTGACCTCCTGCCTTTTGATGCTGTTCGCCACGGAAACCAACGGCCCCTGCTTATCATACCTGGAGTAGCTATTGGCGGGATCTTCATACTGATGCCAGTTAAGCCTGGGCGTCTGAATCAGCAGCGCGCCCGTTAAATTGTACATCTTTACATCGAGTTCGATTGCATAATTATCAGGATTAAAGGTATAAATTTTCTCTACCTTTATCACCCCATCATAAATTCCGGAAAATACCAGACGTTTCTCCTCGTTGCCGCCTGTTAAGTCCAGGCTTCCGACATCCGCTCTAAACATGGAATCCTCCGGGATGTTGATACTGGAATCAGGGAAGGTAATAGCAAGAGGATAAGGCATTCCTTCTTTGACGCTGACAAGTTCCACTGGCTCGCCGCTTTTCGGTTGCAGGTCTTTTTGTGAGCCGGTAATGAAATTTTTAACGACCGGGAAAATATCGTTCGGGCAATTAACGCATTCTTCCCGGTAATTTTTGAGTTTAAATGATTTAAGTCCCGCGCCCTTGGTGGAAAAAACAGCCGTGTAAAGAGAGGTTTCAACAGTAATCTCTTTTTCCGCGATATTTCTCATAACAGCGGTCTTTTTCGCCTTGGCTATCTCTCCCGGAGAAAGAGGCTTCATAACCTCCTCTTTGAGAATCTGCATCTCCCCTTCTTCAGCAACCGGTTCGAGTTGCTGCTCGGGCGGTTTTACAAAAAATATCTGATAAAGAAAAAGCACGGCAAGTGACAAGACTATCGCAAGTAGCGTCCTTTTGTCCATGAAGAACCTCCCTGTTGTTCTTTGTTATTTTACCGGATCATATCCGCCGGGATGAAAAGGATGACATCGTAAAATTCTTTTTACGCCCAGGAATGAACCTTTAGCGGGGCCATGCAGTTTAATCGCCTCAATGGCGTATTCGGAGCATGACGGATAAAAGCGGCAACACTGGCCGAAAAAGACGGGGGAAATGCAAACTTGGTATAAACGAATTACGCAAACAAAAAATTTTGTTACAATTTTTTTGAACATAAATTATGTTCTGTCTTTCCGCTCGAAGAGGTCTGTCAATTCCCTGCATACTTCCGGATAAGAGAGTTGGGGCATGTCCTTTCTGGCCATTACAATAACATCGCAACCTTCGGGGAACAGGGCTTTGTTGAGGCGGAAAAATTCTCTGATCAGCCGTTTAATTCTGTTTCTTCTTACAGCGTTCCCCGCTTTTTTGGATACGGTGATTCCCAGCCTCCCGGCACCCCGGGCATTACGGCATGTTATAGTGACGAAATTTCTTGAGCTTTTCCAAACCCCCTGCTGGTATATTTCCTTAAACCCTGCTGAGCTAGTTATCCTTTGTGCTTTCCGGTAAGATTGTTTTTTCATGCATACCGACCGGCCATCCCTAAAAACTTAAAAACTCCGATTTATACGGCCAAACGCTTTCTGCCTTTGGCTCTTCTGCGGTTTAATACTTGTCGGCCGGATTTCGTCGCCATGCGGACAAGAAAACCATGAGTTCTTTTTCTCTTTAAATTCGTTTTATTTGTTAATGTCTTTTTCATCGGCAAAACCCCTGAAAGTTATAAGGTCATGCGTAAACCACAGTCACCTTTATTTGTCAAGACCAATTTAGTTCATTCGCCGCCGTTGATTCATCACAGGCGCCCTTCCTGACGTAATTTGTCCAAAATTTGATTTATTGCGGGCATGGCTTCCAGCGCCGCTTTTTCACCGTCCATTATGCCTTCATGCCTTTTGGAAAAGTCGCTTGCGCCGATATAATCCACCTTGGGACTGATAACCACATCGGCATGCCTGATTTGAAACATCCCTACCTTGCTATGCATGATATCAATCGCCTGCAGAATGGTTTCCAGCGTGCGTTTGGGCGCCGCCGTTTGGATCCCCGCCGATATATTCACCGCGATCACCACATCCGCTCCGAACCGCCGGGCAACATCCGCGGCCAGAGGGTTAACCACGCCGCCATCCACATAATAATTGCCGGCAATCGGCACCGGGTTGAAAACTCCCGGAATAGCGCAACTGGCGCGCACTGCTTTTCCCGCGTTACCGCGTCCGAAAATCATTTCCTCTCCGTTTTGTATATTTGTCGCCACGGCATAAAAGGGAATTTTGAATTTTTCCATCGGCGTATACTGCACCCGCGTATTTACATAATTTTCCAGCTTCTCGCCTCTGATAAAACCGTTGTCGGGAAGGATAATATCAACGACTTCGTCTCTTTGAATATTAATGGCAATTGTCTGCAGTTCATAGGCGCTATAACCGTAGGCGTACAAACTGCCGACAAAGGAACCTACGCTGGTGCCTACAACCATATGTATTGGAACATTCTGCGATTCCAAAACTTTTAATACTCCGATATGAGCAAAACCCTTGGAAGCTCCGGCTCCCAAAACAACGGCTATTTTAGCCTGTCTTGCCGGCACAATTTCCTTAGGCACAGTAGCGCAGGAAAGAAATAACATCGATGCAATCAGGCAAAATATTATACTTGTGTTTTTCCCGAAAAGGCAAAATTTTTTTTTCATCATTTTATTCCTTTCTTACTTTTTTATTTTTACGGCGGGGCCTTCTTTTTGAAGCTTCTTTCTTTGCCGGAGATACCGGTTCATCGGTTATAGCCGGCTGCGCCGGTGGCACATGCAGGGACTGCTGATAATAGTCGTCCAGAAGCATGGTAATCAGCGCAATCTGATCCTCCGTCTGCGACAAACTTTTGGCCAGCGGCGCGAAGCGCCTCATTCTTTCTATTTGCAGATTATCGCGTGCGCGCAGGCGGGCTTCCAGAAGCGCGATTATCCTCTGGGCAACGACTCTTTCCAGTTCTTCATCGCCGGGCATCGGCCTTTCCAGCATTTTTATATCGTAATACCGGGCAATGCTTTGTAATTTGAATTTTTCCATTTCCGCCACCAATGAAATCGCTACGCCGCTCGAGCCCATGCGCCCGGTTCGCCCGGCGCGGTGTATGTACGCCTCCGGGTCTTCAGGCGGCTCGTACTGAATAACATGAGACAAATCGGGAATATCAATGCCGCGCGCCGCCACATCGGTGGCCACCAGAAAACGCAGCGCGCCGCGCCGCACACGCGCCATTACTTTCTCCCGCGCGCTTTGGGCCAAATCGGAACTGAGTTCATCAGCATCGTAACCGAAACGCTTTAAAACGACGGAGAGATAATGCACCGTATCCTTTGTGTTACAAAATATAATCGCCGAAGCGGGATTTTCTATTTCTATAATTTTTACCAGTGACCTTTCCTTGCGCATACCCGGAACAACGTAATAAACGTGTTCTATCGCGGCAACATGCACCTGGGAACCACTCAGGCTCAGCAGTTGCGGAGCGCGCAGAAATTGTTCCGCCAGGCGAACAACCTGAGGCGGAAAAGTGGCGGAAAACATAGAACTTAATATTTCTTGCGCCGGGATATATTTACGGATTTTCACCATATCCGGGTAAAAGCCCATAGACAGCATACGGTCGGCTTCGTCAAATATCAGTATTTTCAAGTTATCCAGGGAAAGAGTGTTTTTCAACAAGTGGTCCAGAATTCTTCCCGGTGTACCGATGACCAGTTGCGCTCCGCCGCGAAAAGCTTCCAACTGCGCGGCGTAACCAACGCCGCCATAAACAACAGCTGCTTTTAAATCCGTGGAACATAACAGCATCTGTGCTTCCTTGTAGACTTGCAAGGCAAGTTCCCGCGTGGGAACGAGCACCAGCGCCTGGGCAACATTCTTTTTTAAATCAATTTTCTGCATAATTGGCAAAAGGTAAGCGCCTGTTTTTCCGCTACCTGTTCGCGACTGAACCATTACATCGCGCTCCGCCAGAAGACAGGGGATCGCTTTTGCCTGTACCGGCGTAAGTGCGCTCCACCCGGCGCGTTCGCACGCCTGACGCAGTTCGTCTGATAGTTTTTCCACAGATGTCTCGGGCAAGGCTTCAACTGTTGCATTATTTTTTTCTTCTGTTGAATTTTTTTTCATAAAAACCTTTCTAATTCGCGATTATATATCATTATATATCATCCGGTTCAGCTTCGTGCTCAAAACAAGAAATAATTGCCGGACCGAACACTAGACCCTTTAAAACATTTTTTCCGGCATCAGTAAAATATTCTTGACAGCTTGGTTCTATTAATATAATCTTTTGACCAGTTCGAAAAGGTTTTTTTTAAGCCTATCCTTTGGAGAGTTTCAAGTATTCAAATAAATAACCTGCTGCTCATTCTGTAAGTATTTAAAAATTCGTGACTACCTTTGTGTATTTCTTGAAAAATATCGTGAGCAAAAGTGAATATATCCGGCCTTAATATTATTAGTGAATCAAAATTTTAAAGAAGGAAGCATTTTATGAACATCGAAGAAATCAAGAGATTGCCTATCAGTGAGCTGACCAGTATGGCCAAGGACTTGGATGTTCCGGAAGCCAGCGGTATGCGCCGCCAGGATTTGATTTTTGCAATTTTGCAGACACAGGCGGAACAAAACGGCTTGATTGCCGGCTCCGGCGTGCTGGAAATACTGCCTGACGGCTTCGGCTTTTTGCGCGCTGTGGATTACAACTATCTGCCGAGTCCCGATGACATTTATATTTCACCGTCACAAATCCGGCGGTTTAATTTAAAAACCGGCGATACGGTTTCCGGCGAAGTACGACCGCCCAAAGAAGGTGAAAAATACTTCGCCTTGCTGAAAGTCGACGAGGTTAATTCTGAAAGCCCCGAACTCATGCGTGACAAAATCCTTTTTGACAACCTCACGCCCCTGTATCCTCAGGAAAAATTGAATCTGGAATTTGACCCGGAAAATTTTTCCACGCGAACACTGGATTTATTCGCTCCCATCGGCAAAGGACAGCGCGCGCTTATCGTTTCTCCGCCGCGCGCGGGTAAAACAGTCCTTCTGCAGGACATCGCGCACAGCATCACTGCCAATCATAAAGAAGTATCCCTGATGGTGTTGCTTATCGATGAGCGGCCAGAAGAAGTGACCGACATGCAGCGCAGTGTCAAGGGTGAGGTTATATCCTCTACCTTCGATGAACCGGCCACCCGTCACGTCCAGGTTGCTGAAATGGTTATTGAAAAAGCAAAACGCCTGGTCGAACACAAAAAAGATGTGGTTGTCCTGCTCGATTCCATTACCCGTCTGGCACGCGCCTACAACACTGTTGTTCCGCCATCCGGCAAGGTTTTATCCGGCGGTGTTGATTCCAACGCCCTGCACAAACCCAAACGCTTTTTCGGCGCGGCCAGAAACATAGAGCAAGGCGGCAGCCTTACAATAATATCAACAGCTTTGATTGACACCGGCAGCCGTATGGATGAAGTTATTTTCGAAGAATTCAAGGGAACGGGTAATATGGAATTGCATCTCGACCGGCGTATTGCTGATCGCAGAATTTTCCCCGCCTTTGATCTGATACGTTCCGGAACCAGAAAAGAAGAATTGCTCATTCCCAAAAACAATCTCAACCGCATCTGGATACTGCGCCGCCTCTTGCAGGAAATGAATCCCGTCGATGCCATGGAATTCATCATCGGCAAGATAAAAAAGACGGAAACCAATCAGGAATTTCTGGATTCCATGAATTCCTAGAGGTCAAATATTCACTTGAATTTTTGTTTCATATATTGTAGAGAGCGCATCTGCTTTGCAATATATGAAATATCGTAATAATTATTTATAGGTAGGAGCCAAGGAGGAAAAGGCTAAAATGAAAGAAGGCATTCACCCGGATTACAAAAAAACAACCATTACCTGTGTTTGCGGCAATGTTATTGAAACACGTTCGACCAAAAAAGACATTAAAATAGAAATTTGCTCCAACTGTCATCCATTCATGACCGGCAAACAGAAAATTGTGGACACGGCGGGACGCGTGGAAAGATTCAAGAAAAAGTACGAAGCCCAGGAAGCAAAGCAAAAAGCGTCAAAGGCCGCGAAGAAGTAATAACCAGTTATTTTCAGCGTTTACAAAGATAAATTTTCTTAACTCATGATAAAATTCATTTATCATTCTTGCCACCTGTAGACGCCTTTCACAAAAGCAAGGTGCGTACGTTTTTTTTAATCGATTAAAATAAACCTTTATTTTTTTAAATATCATAACTATGAACTCTCTTGTCGATAAACTTCGGGACATTGAAATCCGTTACCGAGAGCTTGAAGGAAAGCTCAGTGACCCTCAGGTTGTTTCCAAACAGGGGCTTTACCAGAAATACGCGCGGGAGCACGCCGAATTATCCGAATTAGTGGATACAATACGCCGCTACGAAAAAACGATAGCGCGTATTGAAGAATATAAAGGGCTTCTGGCGGAAAATGACGATGAGCTAAAGGCGATGATCCGCGATGAGATGCCGCAACTGCAGCAGGAGCAATCTGAGCTGGAAGAAAAAATAAA
>DSAV01000100.1 GCA_011046295.1 Deltaproteobacteria bacterium
AAGAAGAAGACTGAAAGGACGTAAGGTGACGTACCCCCGTCACCATGAATATGAAAACGTACGCTCAAGGGTGGTCAAAATTGGGTTGTCACAGATGGTCATTTTTCGGTTGTCAAAGCCAAGTGTTGGAATTGCGCTGTATCCTGATAATGGCGAGGATATAAATGAGCTTATCAAACTGGCTGATGAAGCTATGTATCGCGTCAAAAACGGCGGTAAAAACGGATTTGCTTTCGCCAATAAGAAGAGTCTTTAAATGTTTCATAGAAAATTCCCTATAAAATCATAATACTTGCCATAATACTATCAACAGGAGTTATTCTGCATCAGCTGGCTTTTTTTGATTAGCGGCCTTTCATATCCACGGGAGAAAAATTCGCCCACACATGATGGCTTGCCCCGTCTTTCAACGCATTAAAAGTATTTCTTTATATGCCTGCGCTTCCCGGCTCAACGCCTACCTGGCTTGCCGGTCTCTTTTATAACCCGTTTATCGCGACAATAATTATTGTAGCCGGAGGAACGTTAGGCGCAGTAGCTGCGCGTATGTGTTCAGCCGCTCAATGTCCACGGGATTTACAGATAAAATCAAATCTTCGCGTATTTCAGTTTTCTGGGCAGGCATACTGACATGGCCACTTTGTGCGCTTTGCGTACGCTTCCTAATTTTCCTCATTCCGTAATCAATTACGGGGCAGGGACTCTCTCTTTGCCGCTGCCACGTTTTATTTTATCTACGATACTAGGCCTTTTTATAAAAGAAGTCTATATATACTCGTCAATGATACGTTACGCCGCGACAGCAGAATCAATTTCAGAAGTAGTTAATTCAAAACACTTTGACATTTATTCATTATTTCACTGCTGTTTATAATTGGTAAATTAATTCAGCAATACGAGAAAAATGAAAGAAAGAAAAAAAAGAGAAAGACAGGGAGCAAGGTAAAATAGAAGAAATACGCCTAAAAATGATTACAAAAAGATTTAAATATAAATAAGTTTACATAACATATCTTATAGGACATTGATATATTCGCCATTTACAGTCTTAAATTAGCCATTGCAATCGTATTTAGTTTTAATATTGAGTAGTTGTGTAGAATTTATTATATGCGGATGAATAATAAATTTACATCAGTCTTAAGCCTAACGGACTTAAGCCTTTCTAAATTCCATCGTCCGCTAACTGTTTTACTAACTTAATCTGACGCTCTGATAATTTTTTTGGAACTTCGACATTTATTTTTACGTATTGATTTCCCTTGGCGGCGCCCCTCAGGCCTGGCACGCCGTACCCTTTCATTCTAATCTTCGTATTATTTTGCGTACCAGGGCTTATTTTAAGCCTTTTTCCGGAACCACCAAGAGTCGGCACATCGATAGTCGTACCAAGCGCAGCCTGGCTGAATTTAATAGTTTTTTCTATATACAGGTCATTACCTTCGCGTTTAAAAACCGGATGCGGCAATACGTTGATATTTAGATATAAATCTCCATTCGGACCGCCGTTATAGCCGGAAAGACCTTTACCGGGCAATCTGAGCTTTTTACCGGTATTGATTCCGGGCGGAATTTTGACGTTAATATCTTCTAGGCGGTTTTCTATCTGAAAGGAAATCTTTTTGTCGGCGCCGAATACCGATTCTTCTAACGAAATCGATAAGTTATATTGCGCGTCCTGACCTTTTTGCGGCATATTCGCGTATTGCCGGCTTCCCATAGAGCCGAATAATCCCGCAAAAGGATCGTCATATTCCTGAAAGCCACCACCTGGTCT
Organism: Deltaproteobacteria bacterium; assembly: GCA_011046295.1. Lineage (GTDB taxonomy): Bacteria > Desulfobacterota > Syntrophia > Syntrophales > Smithellaceae > UBA4810. The sequence goes on from DSAV01000100.1 coordinate 1,778, forward strand.
TGAGCTTGTCCGAAATGTTGTTCGGCCTCCCCTCATACCACCAAAGCCGAAACTGCGCAAAATTTCGTCCAAATCAAATCCCCGGAAAATATCTTCCTGAGAATATTGCTGGCGAAACTGATCGGCTGAACCAAAAGTATCGTATTGCTGACGCTTTTGTGGATCGCTCAGCACCGCATAAGCCTCGCTTATTTTTTTGAATTTTGCTTCCGCAGTTTTGTCATTGGGGTTTTTGTCCGGATGCCATTTTAAAGCCAGCTTCCGGTAAGCCTTTTTTATTTCTTCAGCGCCGGCTTTTTTATCAATGCCGAGAATTTGATAATAATCTTCCGCCATGATTCTTAAATACCTGTATAAAGATTCAAAATAGTATCCGTATATTTGTTCGGTTTTTAATTTAGGCATCAATTCCCATTTGGAAAGCGTCTAAATTTAAATTTATCAATTTTGTCGGGAATGATTTTTTTATAACATCTATCCAAATATCTGATTTAATTGATATTAATTTTGCCGCCGCGCCCAAAAGGACGGTGTTTGTCGCCTTAATGTTCCCTGCGGCCCGTGCCAGTCCGGCCGCGTCAATTTCCTTTATGCGGTCATGATTCTTTTGTATTTGATTTACAATATTGCATGGATATGGTAAATCACCTATATTTACCGCCGGAGGATAAATTTTTTCCGTGTTTATGATAATCGTCGCGTCTTTTTTCAGATAATGCAGGTAACGCAGTGTTTCCATTTTTTCAAAAGATATCAAAATATCAACACTTTCAGGTTTAGCCAGCGGAGAATAGACTTTTTTCCCAAAGCGCACATGACTGGTCACGCAACCACCGCGCTGGGCCATACCATGCACCTCGCTCTTTTTCACATCGCAACCTGCCGCCATTAAGGCTTCACACATGATGTCGCTGGCCTTAAGTATTCCCTGCCCGCCTACCCCGGCCAATAAAATGCTTTTTACTTCGTTTTTATTTATCATAGTAAACCAATATTATTAAGAAATAGCCTCATACTTGCAAACTTGCGCACAGATGCCGCATCCGGTGCACAATCCCTCATCAATTACGGAAATACCTTTCTGTTTGGAATTGTCTCCCGGTTCGATTTTTTTCCAGGATATTGCCGGGCATCCCAGCCCCAGGCATATTTTGCATCCTGTGCATTTATCTATATTGACTTTCAGAGGCTTTTCCGTGGAATAATTCTTTCTTTTGAAAAGAACACAGTCGCGCTGAGAGATGATTACCGATGGCCCTTCCTTGGCCAATTCTTCTTTAATCGCCTCTTTTGTTTCCTGCAGGTTGTATGGATCAATTATTTTTATATTATCAATTCCTAGAGAAGAAACCAAAAGCTTTAGATTAAGCTGTTTTGTCTTTTCTCCCTGAAGCGTGTAACCCGTCGCCGGATGCTCCTGCATGCCGGTCATCGCCGTGGTGCTGTTGTCACAGATGATAACCAATGCATCGCTTTTATTATAAGCAATGTTCAAAAGCGGGGTTATGCCGGAATGCACAAAAGTAGAATCACCAATTACACCGACGACCTTGCCCTTCCCTTTTTCCTTCAGGGCCTTGCTCATTCCGTGTGCCATGCCGACACTCGCCCCCATGCAAATACAGGAATGCAGACCCTCAAGCGGCTTCATAAAAGACAGGGTGTAACAACCGATATCACCGGTAACGAAAACTTTCTGTTTGCCCAAAACATAAAATAGTCCTCGGTGAGGACAGCCGGGACAAAGATTCGGCGGGCGGGATGGTATTTTTTTTGCCGGCGCTTTACCACTCCGCAGATGTTTTTTTATCGCCTCTTCGATGATGCCGGGATCAAATTCATTGGTATAGGGAAATATTTCTTTGCCGATTACCTTAATACCCATTGCCCTGATTTGTTCTTCGAGATACGGATCCAGTTCTTCGACGACAAAAATCTTTTTCACTTTCCGGGCAAAGCTCCTGATAAGTTTTTCCGGCAGAGGATAAACCATTCCCAGCTTCAGATAAGAATAATCAGGAAAAACTTCTTTCGCGTAGTTATAAGGCATCCCCGCCGTGATGATGCCCACACGTCGGTCGTTTATTTCCATTTTGTTTTCCCGGAAAGTTTCCGCGTATAGTTTAATTTTATCAAGCCGCTTTTCCACTTCTACTCGTCGCACGCGCGCCAGAGCAGGTACCATAACGTATTTTTCCGGTTTAAAAGTAATTGCCGTATTATTTTCATAAGCCTTGGGTTTGCCAAGCTTCACTATCGACTTGGAATGAGAAACTCTGGTAGTAGAGCGTATAAAAACGGGGGTATCGAACTTTTTGCTCAGTGCAAAGGCAATTTTGACAAACTGTAATGCTTCCTGCGCGTCTGCCGGTTCCAACATGGGAATTTTGGCAAACTTGGCATAATTGCGGTTATCCTGCTCGTTTTGGGAACTGTGTAATGAAGGATCATCCGCGCTCACAATGACCAATGCGCTGTTTGTTCCGGTATAACTCACGGTAAAAATGGGATCGGCTGCCACGTTAACACCGACATGCTTCATGACAGCTAAAGCTTTTTCGCCCGCTAAAGCAGCGCCAATAGCCACTTCCACGGCTACTTTTTCATTGGGCGACCATTCCGCGTAAACTCCCTCGTATCTGGAAAATTCTTCCAGAATTTCCGTGCTGGGCGTCCCGGGGTACGCGGCAGCGAACCTGACACCCGCCTCATATACGCCGCGGGCAATTGCTTCATTTCCGGACATCAAGACTTTCAAATTATTTCCCCAAAATATTTTTATTTAGCTAAGTGAGGCGATTTTTTTTTGAATAAAAATATCCATCGAGGGATCGCTATTCTTCTCCAGAGCTTTTCTATAATTCTCCAGAGCTTTTTCTGTGTCATTCATAGCCTCATATATACGGCCGATATTGCGGTAACCGATTGATTCGAACCCGACATTGTAGCTTTTTTGCGCCTGTTCGAAATAATCCAACGCGGTTTCAAAATCTTTTTTAGCTTCGTAGCAGTATCCCAGAGATGTCAGCGTCAGAAATTTGACTCCTGCATTGTCGGAACGCACCGAAGACAAATATTTTTTATAACTGAAAATAGCGTTATCCAAATCGCCGGACTTGTAATAAATATTGCCCAGATGATAATGGGCTATTCGCGCGCTCCGGCTATAAGGATACTTCTTAATCAATTCTTTTAAAATATCCACCGCTTTTTCCGACACAGCAGGATCCTCCATGTTTTCGAGCATGTTTGTCTGAGCCTGGCTGTATATCTGCATCGCGTTTTTCTGGTAGCCGCTCCAGTAGAGATAAATCCCCAAAGCAATGACAATTGTTACGACGGCTGATGTTAAAACCACGTAAAATCGTGTTTTGTTTCCTTCGATATAATGAGCAATATTTTTGACGCTGGCCTGAAAAAAATCAGGTTCCTTCAGGTCTTTTTTGGATAATTTCGCCATATTATTATTCCCCTTTAGTATTTTTTTGTCAAAAGTTCACGAATTTGCGTCGGTATTTTAATAATCTTGCCTTCTTTGTTGATGCAGGCGTGCACGGTATGTCCTTCAACCAGAATTTTTTTTGTTTTTGTATCCCGGATGAGTGAATTAAATTTCATGCTCGCCCGTTTTATGTAGTCAATATTTGTTTCAATTGTAAGCGCGTCATCATATTTAGCCGGCAGCAGATAATGGCAACTTACTCTGGTCAGCGGAAGGTAAAAACCATATTTTTCCATTTCGGCATAAGCCACACCTGACTGCCGCATCAATTCATTTCGTCCTACTTCAAACCATTTGATATAATTTGTGTGATATACTATTCCCATTGCGTCCGTGTCGGCGTATATCACGCGAATCTCCGTTAAATTGTCAACCAACTACCGAACCCCAATCTTTAATGAATTTTTCCATCAACATGTGGCCGGGGGAAATCATCAGAGCGCTTTTTTGCGCGTTTTCCTCGGTAAAAGCCAAACCCGCGGCTTTGTTTTCATCTTTGCGGGAAGACAAAACGGCAAAGGGACTGGGGTCGCTCACGTGAGTTTTTATATCCAGCGGTGTAGGATGATCACTCAAAACTATTATCCGGTAATCGCCGAACGATGAAATATTATTCAAAACAGGGCCTACTATTTTTTCATCAAACAGTTCTATGGCTTTGATTTTTCCTTCGGCATTACCTTCATGTCCCATTTCATCCGGAGCTTCAAGGTGAACGAACACAAAATCCATGAATTTAAGCGCGCCCAGAGCCATTTTTGCCTTGCCTTCATAATTTGTGTCGATGTACCCAGTGGCTCCTTCCACGGGAAGCGCGATTAAACCGGCAAGAACCCCTATGCCTTTGAGCAGATCAACAGCGGAAATCATTCCGCCCTTTAAATCATATTTTTGAGTCAGAGGCGTGAATTGAGGCTTTTTACCCTGCCCCCAAAGCCAGATGTAATTAGCCTGTCTTTTGTTCTGTTGTTTTCTTCTGTCATTTACCGGATGGTTTAATAAAAATTCCCCCGACTTTTTCATGAGCTGTATAATCTCTTCCGAACAATCGCCATGCGGCAGATATTCGGCAATCAGTTTTCCGGTTATATCATGAGGGGGAGTTGTATGGGGAGACGCCGGAGCGTTTTCCCATACCATCAGGTGACGGTAACCCACGCCGGGAAAAAATCTAAACGGAAAAGAGTGAAAAACATTATCGATGTCCAGAATAATTTCTTTGGCTTCTTCGGAGGAAATATGTCCGGCGGTGAAATCCTCCATAAAAGCCTGGGGGGTATCTTTATCCCCGATAGTTACAAGATTGCAGCGGTAAGCGATATCGTTCGGGCCCAGGTTTATCCTCATGCTTGCTGCCTCCAAAGGTCCGCGGCCGGTATAATTTTGCGCGGAATCGTATCCCAGGACACTGAGAGTTGCCACATCGCTTCCCGGGCTGAAACCCTGAGGAATTGTATCCACGAGACCGAGAGTTCCCTGCGCGGAGATTTCATCCATATAAGGCGTAAACGCGCACTGCAGTGGGGTTTTTCCTCCAAGCTTATCTGTGGGATAATCGGCCATACCGTCGCCGAGTAAAACTACGTATTTCATAAAAAGGTTTCTACTTCTTCGGTTTAATCGAGTTCATCTTCGATGCGGATCAGCATCGTATTGTCCATCACGATATCGAGTTTATCTATTACCTTCAGGGCTTGACGCACATTCTTTTCTCTTGCTTCATAAGTGGTCATGACAATCGGTACAGCGCTGTTTTCAAACCTGGCTTTTTGAATTACCGTGGCAATACTTATATAATTTTCACCCAGGATGCCGGATATTTTGGAAAGAACTCCCGGCCGGTCTACCGCGGAAAAGCGAAAATAATACTTTGTTTCCACTTCTTCCATGGGAATCAGTTTGATATCCCCCATTACCGATTCGTCTATCGAGCGCAGAGGAACCCTTCCGGATATTCCTTTCATAATGTTGCGGGCGACGTCCACAATGTCACTGAATACAGCGCTCGCGGTAGGCATCATGCCCGCTCCCTGTCCGAAAAGAAAAACCGGTCCGGAAGCGTCGCCGACAATGTTAAAGGCATTATTATTCTGAGTGACATTAGACAGCAGATGCGCGGAAGAAATCATAGTCGGATGAATACGCGCTTCCACCGCGTCGTTTTTGAGCATGGCAATAGCCAGAAGTTTTATCCGGTAGCCAAGTTCCTTGGCAAAGGCGATATCCTCTCTGGTTATTTTGGTTATTCCTTCCACGTATATATCATCAAGATTTACTTTTTTACCGTAAGCCAGCGAAAGAATTATCGCCATCTTGTGCGCGGTATCCATGCCTTCGATATCGAAAGTGGGGTCAGCTTCGGCAAAACCGAGTTTCTGCGCTTCCTTCAGGACGGCATCAAACATTTCTCCTTCTTCGGTCATCTTGGTTAAAATAAAATTAGCAGTTCCGTTAAGAATGCCCCAAAGAGAATCAATCCTGTTTGCCGCGAGAGATTCTTTCAGCGTTTTTATTATCGGAATAGTGCCGCCGACGCTGGCTTCGAATCCGATATCGACGTTTTTTTTGTGTGCCGCCTGAAAAATTTCGTTGCCGTGCCTGGCCAGAAGCGCTTTGTTGGCGGTGACCACGTGTTTTCCCTGATTAATTGCTTCCAGCAATAAGGTGCGAGCCGGTTCATAACCGCCGATTAATTCAATGACAATGGAAATATCCTTGTCGTTGATTATCTCCCGCGCGTCTGTAGTCATCTGATATTTATCGGTTTTTACACAACGGGGGGTGGATATATCTATATCGGCGATTTTCTTCAATATCAGTTCGGCGCCGAGCTTCTGCGTAATCAACTCCTTATTTTGCTGCAGAAGCTTTACCACACCGGTGCCGATATTACCCAAACCGATTAATCCGATGTTGATTTTTTCCATCTTCTTTGCCTGAAATCCGTTTTTTTACGGTAATTTAAAGTGACATTATGTATAACAAATTAGGCTCTTTTGTCAAATAGATATAAAAATTGACAAGATTGTTTTTTCTTCAAAATTTGTCTTTGGAAAAAATGTTCGGAGAAAAAAACAGTGTTTATTTTGGAGTGCCGTAATCGCGCTTCACGGTGATCGGTTCATCGACAACACCCGCGTAAAAAACGATGATTTCCGCGGTTTTATTGCCTTCATTTTTCCCGTAGTGCCATTTATCGACGACCTCGACAATTGAATCCCCAGCTTTAAGGTGAAGGATTTTGTTATTATCCGTGATGACGGTTAATTCGCCATTGAGTAATACGCCAGCGTTGATTGCCGGATGCCTGTGCATTTCCAGTTTCGCACCGGCGGGAATCTTTATTCTCAAAATGGTAACTTCCGGCTGACCTTGATGATAAGCAGGCAAATTCTCTCCATCCCAGCTGACGGTTGATTTTGCTAAGGTTTCAACATAGACATTATTCACTTTACCGCTACAGGCAGCGTTTAAAAGAATAAATATAACTTAGACTCAAGAATCTAGCGCAACACTTTGGTATCCTATTTTGGATATTGAAGGGAGGCGTTAGAGATGGAAGGTGTAAGTTATCGGCGATTGGGGCTTAATGAGCGGGAGGAGATCAG
>DSAV01000255.1 GCA_011046295.1 Deltaproteobacteria bacterium
AAAGTGAAGTTGTCATCGCCGGACAAAACGGCAAAGTCGGCGGGGCAAAGCTCAATTATATCGCTCATCTGTTTTATTGAGCCTGATGCTTCTTTAATGCCGACAATATTTTTAATCTCCGAGAGTTTTGCCACCATTGCCGGCGTCATATTAACACCGGTCCGGCTGGGTATATTGTAGGGGATGATGGGAATAGGAACGTTCTCTGCAATCACTTTAAAATGCTGATAAAGACCTTCCTGTGACGGACGGTTATAATAGGGACAAACAATTAATGCCGCGTCGGCGCCGGCCTTATGCGCGTGCGCAGTCAAACGCAGCGCTTCCGCGGTGCTGTTCGATCCTGTTCCGGCAATCACCGGCACTCTTTTTTTCGCGGCATCAATAACAATTTCAATAACTCTGTCATGTTCATCGTGAGAAAGAGTGGTTGATTCACCGGTGGTACCGCAGGGAACAATTCCGTCCGTACCATTGGTAATCTGAAATTCAACAAGGTTTCGTAACGCCTCCTCATCAACTTTGTCATTTTTAAAAGGCGTCACTATAGCGACTATCGCTCCTTTAAACATATAAAAATCTCCCTATTATATTTTTCACTAATAACTAATCTGAGCCCCATACTTTTCCTGGCAGATTTCCCTCTTATCGCAAAGCAGCAAGCGGTAATTATACGTCATTCCACGTGTTACTTTTTTATCATGAAAACTATACCTGCTGATTTTTTCCTTGCCGGGCAAAGAAGTTTTTAGGAGTGACTCGCCAATACGGACATAATCCTGCGGGCAATCTTTGCACTCGGCGCCATCAGTTCTTATTTCGCTTCTTTCTACAAAAATATTTTTTATTGCTGCTTTTTTGTCATAAAAATCCCAGCTTAGAATCACGCCCTGATCCTCCGATGCCTGAATATTGGCAACTGATTGTCGATAATCAGCAGCTGAAGAAACAGGCGCTGGGTTGCCCTTCAACCCGCACGCGGCAATGATTATAATTAAAAACGTCCAAAAAAGTAAATTAAGATTTGTTTTTATTCTTTTCAATTTCTTTTATCCTTTTCGTTACTGAGGAAGCCGCCGTTCCTCCTGTATGTTTACGCGCGCCAATCGCTTTTTCCAGTCTTATGACATCATATATATCATCAGAGAATCCTTTATAAAACTTCCGGTACTCGGCAAGTGACAATTGCGCGAGCGTCTGTCCGCCTGCGAGGCAATGCGCCACTACTTTCCCGACGATTTCATGCGCCTTGCGGAAAGGCACTCCTTTTTTCACCAGGTATTCCGCGATATCAGTAGCCGTGGAAAAACCGTCCGCCGCCGCCGCGTACATCCTTTCAGCTTTGAATTCGGTATTTACCAGCATTCGCGTGAATACTATCACACAGTCTTTTACGGTATCAACTGCGTCAAAAAGCGGTTCCTTGTCTTCCTGCAAATCCCGGTTATATGTCATGGGCAACCCTTTGAGCAGGGTTAGAATGGCCATAAGATCTCCATAAACCCGCGCTGTTTTCCCCCTGATCAATTCCGCGACATCCGGGTTTTTCTTCTGAGGCATAATGCTGCTTCCGGTTGTATAAGCATCGGAAATCTCCGCAAAGTCGAATTCACCTGACGACCACAAAATTAAATCCTCGCAAAAGCGGCTCAGATGCATCATTGTCAGCGCAGCCGCAAATATAAATTCCGCAATGAAATCCCGGTCCGCTACCGTATCCATGCTGTTTTTGCTGACAACGGGGATTTTCAACATCTTTGCCGTTTTCCGCCGGTCAATGGGCAACCCCGTTCCCGCCAGCGCCGCGGCGCCTGACGGCGAAACATTAATTCTTTCCCCGCAGTTTTTGAATCTTGCCCTGTCACGTTCGAACATCTCCCAAAAAGCCAAAAAATAATGCGCCAGCAAAACCGGCTGCGCCTTTTGCAGATGTGTGTAACCGGGCATGATGGTTTTTATGTGCTTTTTCGCCAGCCTGACCAGAGAAGCCTGCAGGCGCGATATCAGAAGATCAATTTGCCTTGTTTCGGCGCGCAGAAAAAGCCTGACATCCAGAACAACCTGATCATTACGGCTCCTTCCCGCGTGCAACTTTCCGCCGGTTTCTCCAATGCTTCGCACGATTTCTTTTTCTATCGCCATATGGATGTCCTCATCAGCAACGCTGAAAGACAGTTTGCCCTTTTCTATGTCCTGGCGGATTTTTTTCAATGCTTTGATAATTCTGGCGGCCTCAGCCCCGGATATGATCTTTTCGGCGGCAAGCATCTGCGCGTGCGCTATGGAGCCATCAATATCATAAGCGTACAGTCTCCTGTCGTAATGAACGGAGGCGGTGAATCTTTCCACAATCTCATCCGTTGGTTTTTGAAACCGGCCGCTCCACAGCTTCTTGTTTTTAGCCATGAATTCCTCCCGCGTATTCAACTTTTATTCTTTAACATGCTGCGGATCTTCAAACGTAAACCATTGAGCGCAATGAACCCCGTCGCATCCTTCTGGTCAAATACCATATCTTTTTCAAAGGTAGCAAAATCTTCGCTGTAAAGAGAATGAGGGGATTTGCGCCCGACTACATGACATCCTCCCTTATACAGTTTCATTTTTGCCGTACCGGTTACGGTAGTTTGGGTCGCGTCGATATATGCCTGCAGGGTTTCCATTTCCGGCGAATACCAAAACCCGTTATATACGAGCTGCGCGTATTTCGGTATCAGCGAATCGCGCATGAGCATTACCTCTCTGTCCATGGCAATTGATTCCACCGCGCGGTGCGCCGCCCACAGCACCGTACCGCCGGGAGTTTCATAAACACCACGGGATTTCATGCCGACGAAACGACTTTCCACTATGTCGGCGCGTCCGATGCCGTTTGCCCCGGCAACCTGGTTCACGTAATCCAGCAATGTCGCCGGCGACATTTTTTTGCCGTTGATGGCCACCGGATTGCCGTGCACATAATCAATTTCCAGATAAGTAGGTTTATCCGGCGCGTCTTCGGGGGATTTCGTCAAAACAAAAATATCTTCCGGCGCCTGCGCCCAGGGGTCTTCCAGAATTCCTCCTTCATGAGAAATATGCAAAAGGTTACGGTCTGTGCTGTACGGCTTTTCTTTAGTCAGAGAAACCGGAATTTTATGCTTTTGGGCGTATTCAATCATCGCCTGTCGGGAATTTAGATGCCACTTATCATCTTTCCACGCGGCGATTATTTTTATCTCGGGCGCAAGAGCAATGTAGGTAAGCTCAAAGCGCACCTGGTCGTTTCCCTTGCCCGTCGCGCCATGGGAAACAGCGTCCGCTTCTTCTATTTTCGCAATTTCTACCTGTCTTTTGGCAATCAAGGGACGCGCCAGTGAAGTTCCCAGAAGATACGTGCCTTCGTATATTGCGTTGGCGCGCAGCGCCGGGAAAACAAAGTCTCGCACAAATTCTTCTTTCAGATCTTCGATATAAATTTTGCTGGCACCCGTGTTGATCGCTTTCTCTTTCAGGCCGGTTAATTCCTCCTTCTGTCCCAAATCAGCGGCAAAGCAAATCACCTCGCAACCGTATGTTTCTATCAGCCAGCGGACAATCACAGATGTATCCAGCCCGCCTGAATATGCCAAAACAACCTTCTTAATTTCCGTGGACAATTTTCCCTCCTATAGCAATATCTCCAAAATCGCCTTTTGCACATGCAGACGGTTTTCGGCCTGTTCAATAACTACCGATTGCTCTCCATCCAAAACTTCCGCGGTGATTTCTTCACCCCGGTGCGCCGGCAAACAATGCATTACTATGGCGTCTTTTTTCGCTTTTTTGAGCACCTGCGCGTTTATCTTAAAATTTTTAAAAACTTTTTTCCTTTGTTCATTTTCCGCTTCCTGTCCCATACTCGCCCATACATCGGTATAAAGAACATCAGCATCTTTTGCCGCATCTGACGGGTCACGGTAAAGGCTGATTTTACTTTTTAATTCCTTCATAGACCTATCCATGATTTCTGAATCCGGATCATATCCTTTCGGGCAAGCCAGCGCCAACTCAAAGGGCAGTATGGATGCGGCCTCAATCCAGGAATTGGCGACATTGTTGCCATCTCCGATATAAGCCACTTTCATGCCCTCATAAGAACCCTTTTTTTCTTTGATTGTAAACAAATCGCTGAGTATTTGACACGGATGCAAAAGATCCGTCAAACCGTTTATAACGGGAATCGTCGCGTGACGGGCAAATTCTTCGACATCGTTTTGCGCAAACGTCCGGATCATAATACCATCAAGATAAACGGAAGCCATGCGCGCCGTGTCGGCGATAATTTCGCCGCGACCGATTTGCGTGTCGCGTGAACTTAAAAACAACGCAATGCCGCCCAGCTGATACATGCCCACCTCAAAGGAAATCCTGGTGCGCGTGGATGATTTATCAAAAATCATCCCCAGGGTTTTACCCTTCAAGGATGCGTGCTCCCTGCCTTGTCGCAAATCCTTTTTTAATTTTTCGGCTTTTTGCCAAATCTCTTCAAAATCGGCCGCCTCGAGATCGCAGATGCCAAGTAAGTCTTTTTTCATTTACCCTCCATCGCATCATCTAATATCTCCATGGCGCGATCAATATCCTGGTTGGTAATAATCAGTGGCGGAATAAAACGCAAAGTCCTGCTGCCGGCGCTATTGATCAGCAGCCCCTTTTCCAAACATTTATTAATAATTTCTGCTGCTTCAATATTCAAAGAGGCGGCAATCATTAAACCTTTTCCCCTTACTTCATTGATAATTTTGTGCTTCAACTGCAATTTTTTCAATTGCTCCAAAAAATACGCCCCCACTTTCCGGCAATTATCGATAATGCTCTCTTCTAACATAATTTTTACCGTGGCATATGCCGCGGCCATAGCAAGCGGATTCCCGCCAAACGTAGACGCGTGATTGCCGGGCGTGAAAGATTCAGCGATTTTATCCGTGGCCAGCATCGCGCCAACCGGAAAACCATTGCCCAGCGCTTTGGCCAGCGTCATGATGTCCGGTTCTATGCCCGCGTGCTCATAAGCAAAAAGTTTCCCCGTCCGCCCGATGCCAGTCTGAACTTCATCCACAATAAGCAATATGTTGTGCTTATCGCAAATGGCGCGCACCTCCTTTAAGTAATTCCCATCAGGAATGACGACGCCTCCTTCACCCTGAATCGGCTCGACCATTACGCCGCAGGTCTTTCCACTGATTGATTTTTCCAGAGCGAGCAGGTCATTGAATGGCACATATTTAAACCCTTCCAAAAGCGGCGTAAATCCGAACTGGAACTTTTCCTGCCCCGTGGCCGTGATTGTAGCCAGCGTTCGCCCATGAAACGAGTCTTTCATCGTGATGAGTTCAAACTTATCGTCTCCCAATTTTTCATGCGTGTATTTGCGCGCCAGTTTGATGGCCGCTTCATTTGCCTCCGCCCCGCTGTTACAGAAAAAAACTTTGTCCGCAAAAGAATTCTTCACCAAAAGCTTGGCTAATTGTGTCTGGGGCTGTGTGTAATACAGATTGGAAACATGTGTTAAATTGTCTATCTGCTCTTTGAGCGCGGCAATAACGCCGGGATGCGAGTGTCCCAGGTTGCAAACAGCGATGCCGGAAACAAAATCAAGATATTCCTTGCCCTTTATATCCCATACTTTCTGCCCCAGACCTTTAGTCAGCACAACAGGAAAGCGCTTATAAGTTCGCATGATATTCTGATCAGCTAAAGCGATTATTTCTTGCTCTTTCATTGTTGATACCTGTTTTCAATTTTATAAAGCTATCTCTGTGCCGATACCTTTATCAGTAAATATTTCCAGCAATATGGCGTGTTTAAGCCGGCCATCAACTATGTGAGCCTTTTTCACTCCGCTTTTGAGCGCTTTTAGGCAGCATTTAATCTTGGGATACATCCCGCCTTCCACGATGCCCTCGTCTATCATTTGCAGCGCCATTTCCCTGCTCATTGTATTTATGAGCTTTTTATTTTTATCCATTACACCCTGCACATCCGTTAAAAGCAAAAGTTTTTCCGCCTGCAGGGCTGCGGCAATTTCACCGGCAACAATATCGGCATTAATGTTGTAAGTTTCTCCCGCATCTCCCATTCCCGTCGGCGCTACAACAGGAATAAAACCGTTTTGCGTCAAAGATAATATCAATTGCGCGTTGATGGCCTTAACTTTGCCGACCAGACCGATATCAATAATTTCCGGCGGTGTGAATTTCGCCTTATCTTCGCTGAGAAGATATTTTTCCGCCGTAATTAGATTGCCGTCCTTGCCGCTTAAGCCCACCGCTTTTCCGCCGTGATTATTAATCAGACCGACAATTTCTTTGTTCACTTTCCCCACCAGAACCATTTCCACAATGTCCATCGTTTCCTTATCGGTAACGCGTAATCCGTTGACAAACTTTGATTCTTTGCCCAGTTTTTTCAAAAGAGCCCCTATCTGAGGACCGCCGCCGTGCACAACAACGGGATTGATTCCGATGTATTTCATCATGACGAGATCTTTGGCAAATTTATCTTTCAGGTCATCATCAACCATGGCGTGACCACCGTATTTTATGACAATTGTCTTATTATAAAATCGTTTGATGTAAGGCAGCGCTTCAAGAAGAATATCCGCCCTTTCCATCGAATCCAGTATTTTATCCATTTTCAACTCCGCCTATAAAATATACCTGCTCAAATCTTCGTCTTCTATTATCCCTTCCAGTTTTCCTTCCACGTCTTTGGCATCGAGTTTTACTTCCTTGCTTTTCATATCCGGAGCTTCAAAAGAAATATCGTCCAATAATTTTTCCATTATCGTATAAAGCCGACGCGCGCCGATATTTTCCGTCCTCTCGTTAACCATCGCGGCTATCTGGGCTATGGAAGCAATGGCCTCGCTGGTAAAAATCAACTTCACACCTTCTGTAGCCAGCATTTCCGTGTATTGCTTGACCAACGCGTTGTTTGGCTCGGTAAGTATCCTTATAAACTCTTCTTTACCCAAAGAATCCAACTCCACGCGGATAGGGAAACGGCCCTGCAGCTCCGGAATCAAATCCGACGGCTTGGAGGAGCTGAACGCACCCGCCGCAATGAAAAGAATATGATCGGTTTTGACCATGCCGTAGCGTGTGTTTACGTTGGAACCTTCTACAATGGGCAACAAATCTCTTTGCACGCCTTCGCGCGAAACATCCGGCCCGTGGGCTGAATCGCTGCCCACAATTTTATCAATTTCATCCAGGAAAATTATACCTGCCTGCTCCACTCTTTCCATTGCTGTTTTCGTCACTTTGTCCATATCAATCAACTTCTGCGCTTCTTCTTCGGCCAGCACTTCCATGGCCTCAGGCACTTTAAGCGTCCTTTTTTTTCTTTTTTGCGGAAAGGCGTTTCCCAGCATATCCCTGATATTGAGCCCCATATCTTCCATGCCCGCGGCGGAAAAAATTTCAATCATGGGCCCGCTCCTGGCTTCGGTTACTTCCAATTCCACGATACGGTGGTCAAGTTTCCCTTCTTTGAGCAGCCTTCTCAATTTTTCCCGCGTACTGTCAGAACTCTTCGCCTGCTCTTCCAAAGGATCGGCGCTGTCGGATAAACCACCGGGTGGGGCCAGCATGTCGCCGACTTGCTTTTCCACAGGTCTCGCCGGAAGCAACAAGTCCAGAAGTTTTTCTTCGGCAATTTCGGCGGCGCGCAGGCGAACGCTTTCCTGTTCTTCCGATTTTATCATGCTAACCGATAGCTCAACCAAGTCCCGGATTATCGATTCCACATCGCGTCCCACATAGCCTACTTCGGTAAATTTGGAAGCTTCAATTTTCAAAAACGGCGAATTATCCAGCTTGGCCAGTCTGCGGGCAATTTCCGTCTTGCCCACACCGGTGGGCCCAATCATAATAATATTTTTGGGAGAAATTTCATCCGCCAGTTCAGCGGGAACATTTTGCCTGCGCCACCTGTTGCGCAGCGCAATAGCCACGGCGCGCTTGGCATCCGCCTGGCCGATGATATGCTGATTAAGTCTCTCCACAATTTCACGTGGTTTCAGCCCGTTTTCCGACATCTTTTACTTTTTCTCCTTGGTGTTTTTTCCAGCATCCGTCGCTGCTTTCGTATCTATTTCTTCTAGCGTTATATTGTCATTCGTGTAAATACAAATTTCTGCGGCTATTTTCATTGCCTCCCTGGCGATTTCCACCGCGGACAAATCTGAATGACGTACCATGGCACGGGCGGCTGCCTGAGCGTACGCGCCTCCTGAACCTATGGCCATGACATCATCATCTGATTCGATGACATCGCCGTTTCCGGAAATAATCAGTGAGTATTCATTGCTTACGGCAATCATCAACGCTTCCAAATGCCTCAGAACACGGTCAGTGCGCCAATCCTTCGTCAATTCCACCGCGGCTCTTAACAAGTTCCCGTTGTATTGCTCCAGTTTCTGATCGAACCTGTCAAATAGGGTAAAAGCGTCCGCTGTCGCCCCGGCAAAACCCACGATGACTTCGTTATTATAAAGACGTCGCACTTTCTTCGCGCCACGTTTCAAAATCGTGGTATCCAGTGTAACCTGCCCATCACCAGCCACAGCTGTTTTTCCTTTATGCCTGACAGCCAGTATTGTCGTGCCTTTAATATGCATTTTCCCCCTCATAAATCCGATATCCCGTGTCGCGCTGCGCTTGCACGGGATAAATTCGACTATGGTCTTTCCCGGCGGCTTCGCCTGAGAAAAGTCCAAGTGCCATCTATATCAGATCCCGTGTCGCGCTGCGCTTGCACGGGATAAATTCGACTATGGTCTTTCCCGGCGGCTTCGCCTGAGAAAAGTCCAAGTGCCATCTATATC
>DSAV01000270.1 GCA_011046295.1 Deltaproteobacteria bacterium
CCCCTTAAGAATTTTTGATACGTGAAGCACTCTTCATTGTCCAAAGCGGCGCTGCCTATGGATGCTATGCCTTCCGTGCGATTGACAATTTGTCCTTTTTCGTTTTTTTCTACGAAACTGGCATCGCGGCTCTTTTTGATGTTTCTGGCGATTTTATCCAGCGCCCATCCCCATTCGACTTCTTTCCACTCTGCGGCAAAAGGCGCGCGGTAGAGAGGCCTGCTCAAACGGTTTTCGTTATTGACCATCTGGTAAATCGAGCCGCCCTTGCTGCATAACGAACCTCGGTTAATGGGGCTGTCTGGATCTCCTTCCGTATTGACGACTTTACCCTCGCGCGTGGACATAATAATACTGCATCCCAGGGAACAATAGGGACAAATAGTGGTGGTTTCTTTCGCGTACTTGATTTTCAGCGGCTGCGCGTGGGCGGCTACAGGCTTTAAGCTTATGCCCAGTCCGCTTACCGCGGCGACAGCGCCGGAAATCTTTAAGAAACCTCTTCTGCTGACGTCCATAAAGCACTCCTTTCATGTGATATTTTTTTTATTCTCACGATTTATAAATAAAGTGATACACATTTTTATCAGTATGACCGACAGTCAAGCATATATACATTATGACGGCGGATGTCAATTTTTTTATTCATCAAGCAGCCAGTAATTTCAAGAATTTATGTCATTCATGACATAATGCTGAATAATAATCGCTTCCGCCGGAGCTACAACTGCCTGCCGCCTTTTTCCGAAGCTTTGATAAATATTTGTCAAAAAAATAAAAAAAGTTAAATTGCTCTGCACGGTATTGCTGTGATAAATAAAGTCTGCGTGTGTAATGGGCGGGCTTTGGGGCCGTAAAAAAAACGAAATAGATTTAGAAAAAAAAGGTAACCGGTTTTGGAAGATACTATTTATGAAAAGTTGAATATCGGGGAAATAATCAAAGGAAAAGACGGCTATCGTGTTCAGGATGTGACTAAAAATGTGATTGCCGAAATTTCCCTGAAAGTGATGGTGGATTCAGAGGAGTTGGTTTCAGTGCTTTGCCTCAATCAGTACCACGAGGAACTGGCTCTGGGGTTCTTATATAATGAAGGGGTAATCAGCTCCTATTCTGACATCGAGAGCGTGACCTTTAATGATAAAATGCTGGCGGTGATGATCAAGTTCAAAGAAGGCGTGATTATCGACCGGCAGGAAAGCTTAAGAAGCCTGACCTCCGGCTGCGGCAAGTGTTACACGTACATCAATCCGCTCAAAAAAAGCCACTATAAAGAAGTAAAGAGCGATTTCACTTATCCCCTTGATGAAATTCTCGCAATGATGAATGATTTTGTCAACCGTTCCCGCATCTACATCGATATCGGCGGAGTGCACAGCGTTTTACTTCACACACCTGATTATGAAATCCTGATTGAAGATATCGGCCGCCATAACTGCTTTGACAAGATTGCCGGATTGATGATGAAAGAAAACAAAATGGATTTATTCGGCCGGGCGGTTGTTTTTGTCTCGGGCAGAGTTTCTTCCGAGATAATGGCCAAGATAATACGGATGGGCGTGCCGATTCTTGTTTCCAAATCCACTCCAACTACCGCCGCCGTCAAGCTTGCCCAGGAGCATCAGGTCACACTGCTGGGCTACGTCCGCGAACATAGCGGCTATATTTACAGTTGGCCGGAAAGAGTGACTGGTTGAAGACGGATTTTTCAATGCATGACGCGGGTATTTTTTGCTCTGCGGTCGATGCTTATAAAGTAAAACAAATGTATACGGGGGATTTATGGAAATTAAATATAAAATTTGGATTGAAAAAAACGGCAAGGTGATTTTTGGCCGGGGGCGGGATGATATTCTTCACGCCATTGAAGAGGCGCGCAGCCTCAGCGCCGCGGCGAAAAAGCTGGAAATGTCTTACCGCGCGGCATGGGGAAGATTAAAGGCCTCAGAGGAACGATTGGGCATGAAACTGGTCGAAACAAACATCCGTGAAAAATCGATGCGGCTTACACAGCATGCGCGCTCTCTCATTGATAGGTTTGAAAAACTCGAAAGTGATGTGGAGAAAATTTTAAAAACAGCTGAACAAGACTTTCGGAAACTTACCGCGAAAACAAAAAAGTAACTACCAAAACCGCCTTTATGCTTTTTTTAATCCCTTGATAAAAACGGTTAAGCTTTCTTTAACCATTGTGTGAATTCGTTCGGCGCGCATCGCCGGATTTCCCATAAAAAGAAAAAGGGAAATGATTCCGTTGAGCATTCCCCAGATGGCATTTTGCGTGTGCCGGACGTCGATGTCAGGCAGAAAATAACCCTCGTTTATGCCTTTTTGCAAAATTCCGGATATGAACTTGATGTTATCATTGGTTGTTTTGATCAGCTCGGTATTTTGCTGGGGGGTCAGATTCATCTGTTCCGTCTGCAGCATGAAAGTCATCAATATCCGGAACAGTTCGTTGTCATTCAGGAAATTATTCACATAGCGCTCGGAAAATTCCAGCAAAAGCTCATCCGCCGGCGCTTCCTTGGTGGTAAAATAAATCAAATCCTTGTGATGTTCGATATTATCCGCGATAAGCACCTGGGCATAGATTTCTTCTTTACTGTCGAAATACAGATATATGGAACCCTTGCTGACGCCGGCCTTTGCCGCGATGCTGTCTACGGTTACCGCTTTGAATCCTTTGTCAAAAAAAAGTTTGCGCGCCGCCCTTAATATATTGTTTTTTTTGTTTTCCTTCTCTTTTTTTCTTTTTTCCTGGGGCGACAAAGCAAACTCTCCTTTTTGCATGAATTGGCAATATTTTACCACCACTTTTCTGACTTCTGGTCAATTACATTAATAAAAAGGACGTGTCAAGGAATAAATCCCTTGTGCCGCTTGGGGCTATTTATGCAAGATAAATCAATCCTTTAAGTTTTCCAGTTCACGGACGATGCCCTCCAGCGGAGGCCTCTCGTTGATATTGTGGACGTCGATATGACGAATAATGCCTTTTTTATCGATAATAAAAATTGCTCTTTCCGCCGTGCCGTCGGAACGCAAGATACCGAATTTTTCCGCCACCGCCCCGTGCGGCCAAAAATCTGAAAGAACTTCAAACCATAAATCGCCCATTTGTTTCGTCCATGAGTGCAGTGTCGGAATATTGTCAACGGATATGCCCAGCAAAGTGGCGGCATTTTCTTCGAAAATATCCTGCACGATGTTGTAACCCGGCCACTGGTCGGAACATACTGCCGTCCAAGCCGCAGGAACAAAAGAGAGGACGACATTTTTTTTACCGCGGTAATCCTTAAGGGAAATCTTTTTTCCGCTTACGGAAGGCAGGGTGAAATCCAACGCTTTATCGCCGACTTTGACCTTCAGCACGCTGTCTACGGGTTTGAGTTTGCCCGTCTGATAAATATTGTCTTTATAAGCATCGGATAGAGCAAGCGCGCCAGGAGCGGAAAACAAGCACAAGGCAATGGAAAATAAAAGTGTGTAACGTTTCATTTTTTCCTCCTATTTTATGCCCGCCAGCGTGACAATTTCCTCCAGAAAAGCGTCTATGTCATCGTGCGCGCCCAGCCTGGAATAAATTATCTGCGGTTTTTTCGAGCTTTTCAGAGTGACAACAATAAAATAAGGTGTTCTTACTTCACCCAGTATTTTATGAATTTTGAAATCGCCGTCGGGAATCAGCGGAAACTCCACTTTGTACCTCTTTTTAAATGTGTTTACCTCGAATGACGTGTTTCCTGCGCCGATGCCTAGTATTTTAATTTTGTCTTTCAAGCGAAAATTGCCTTCAATCAATCCATAAAGACGATTAACGTTGGGCGCGTCCGCCTGGCAGTAAGGGCAGTACATACTGAAAATCTGAACGATTACGGCTTGTGCCTTTATCTGATTAATGGTGAATGTCCCGCTGCCGGATAAACCAAGATATTTGAGATGAGTTTTATCCGCCGGTTTGAGCAACTCAATTTCAGGAAAATTATCTTTGGCCTGGGGTGTTTTTTGCGCGAAAGCAAAAATTGCAAAAGCGCAAATTGAAAAAACAATAGCGGCCGCGATTGATATTTTTTTTAGCATAAAACCCCCTTGTTTTTAATTGCGTGATGTTAAATGCCGGACGGCTTTTTCCAAACCGTCGAGCGTAAGCTCGAACATAGGGAAAATTTTTCCGATACTTTTTATCGTCCAGGTGTATGACCAATCAGCCTGCTTAACGGGATTGAGCCAGACGCTGTGGCGGAAAGTATCGGCCAGCGTTTGCAGATATGAAATGCTTGGCTCAACATTTTTTTGATTCATGTAATAGATAGAACCGTTTTGGTTCATGAGTTCGTAGGGCGCCATAGAGGCGTCTCCGACGATAATTAAACGTGTTTCCGGATCAAAACGAGCGAAATCTTCAATCGGCACCGGTTTTCGGAAACGTTGAGGGTCGAGCCAGACCTGTTTATAAATTGTGTTATGAAAATAATAAATTTCCAGCTCTTTAAACTGAAACTGCGCATAGTGAAAAAGTATCTGAACAATTTCAACATAAGGTTCCATGGACCAGCCGCCGTTGTCAATCATCAGTTTTACTTTCAGTCGGTCTGCAAGCCTACGGTCAAAAACAATTTCAATATCACCCGCGTTGCGCATTGTCTGGTATATGGTCTTTTCCACGTTAACCAGATCCTGCGGCCCGGCTGGTTTTAGATGTTTGAGCCGTTTGAGCGCCTCACCGATTTGTGACGCGGTAATGGGGCCTTCCTGCGAATAGTCGCGGTAACGGCGTTCCATGGCGACTTTAACTGCTGATTTATTTTTTGAAACTCCGCCCACGCGCATGCCGCCGGGGTGTTTTCCCGAATGCCCTACCGGCGATGTGCCGCGCGTGCCGATCCAGCGGTTTCCGCCGTGATGCGCTTGGGTCTGTTCCTTGAGCCGGTCCAGAAAATACTGCATCAGTTCTTCCGGCGTCATTTTTTTCAGTTCCTCTTCGGAGGCGCCCAGCGCCTCCGCCATTGCGCCCGGGTCTTTGAGCCATTCAGTAAGCAGCGCTTTGGCCAATTCGCCCAGTTCCTCCTGAGTAGGATGAATTTCCGTCACGCCGCGAAAGGCCACGGAAAAAGCCTGGTCATAAATGTCGAAATACCTTTCGCTTTTCACCAGTAAAGAACGCGTGGCAATATAGAAATCTTCCAGGGAGCGCACCAATCCCATCGCCAGAGCTTTTTGCAGACGCAAAAATGAAGTGGGGGAAATCGGGATTCCCCTATCACGCAGCATATAGAAAAAATCGACAAACATACTTTTATGGCCAGCTTTATCTTATTGGTTCGCCGCCAGTTGCAAATCAGAGCTCTTCTTAAACAAAACGCCAAGGTAAGGCACGTCTTCTTTCTTGAGGTCTTTCCAATGAAAGTCCTTGTCCGATTGCAGGGCGCGTATCCAGTTAATCAGTTCGCGCGTGGCCGGTTTTTTCTCCACGCCGTGGATGCCTCTCAAATTGTAAAATGTTTCCATGCACGCCGACACCAGGTCGTTTTTTAGATTTGGAAAATGAACGCTGATGATTTTGCGCATCATATCGTGATCGGGAAAGGCGATGTGGTGAAAGTTACACCGGCCCAAAAACGGATCGGACAAATCTTTTTTCGCATTCGACGTGATGATGATTACCGGCCGGTGTTTGGCTTTTATGGTGCGGTCGATTTCGATGATGTCGAACTGCATCTGGTCAAGAATGTCAAGCATATCGTCCTGGAAATCCGTATCAGCTTTATCGATTTCATCGATTAGCAAAACAACTTTTTTATCCGCGGTAAAGGCCTGGCCGATTTTCCCCATTTTGATATATTCTTCAATTTTGCTTACGTCACGGCCCGAGTCGCTAAAGCGGCTGTCATTAAGGCGCGTTAATGTGTCGTATTGATATAAAGCGTCAATGAGCTTCATACTGGATTTGACGTTGAGAATAATCAGCGGCATCTGCAGATTCTCCGCTATCGCGTGCGCCAGCATGGTTTTTCCCGTGCCCGGCTCGCCTTTGAGCAAAAGCGGCATTTCCAGCGCGATGGAGATGTTCACGATCTTAGCCAGTTCATCATCAAGGACATAGTGTGCTGCCCCGCTGAATATTGCGGGACGATTCTCTGTTTTCATACAAGTAACACTCCTTCAGACATTTTTTAATTGAATAGAGATCCAGGCTGCGTAACCGTGTGACCGTGTTCCCGGGCGGACAACCTTATCTATTACTCTTTAGCAAGTAACTTGCTGTCACTCTATAACATGTTTCAAGGAAAAAATTAAGCACTCTAAGCTGTTTAAAAATACCTTGACTTTTAATTGAGATTGAAAGTAAAAGCTTACTAAGCTTTCGTAAATTGGCTTAATTCAGGTAATATTATTACGAAAGGGAAAGTTGAATTAGGACATGTTAATGCACAAAAGTAAGCAGCCTTGTTTATTGATTCACGGGCGGTTTTTACTTCTGTCATTGTTGTTGGTTCGACTTGGAAAATTAAGAAAGGAGGATTGCGTAATACGATGTCAGAAGGCAAAGTAAAGTGGTTCAATGAACGCAAGGGGTTCGGCTTTATCGAGCAGGAAGGTGGCGCGGATGTATTTGTTCATTTCAGCGCTATTCAGGCCGAAGGTTTTAAAACCCTGGCGGAAGGCCAGATGGTAAGCTTTGATATAAAGCAGGGCAAAAAAGGCCCGGAAGCGGAAAATGTAAAAATCCTGTAAGATTCAAATACTGAAAAAACCGGCGCCCCGGGATAATAAATTTAATCCGGGGCGTTTTTTTTATTTGCGGCCTTGATTCCGGTATAATTAATATCGCTTGACAAAAATAAGTGACTTGAGTTTACTCACACACTACTTTAACGGTTATTCTTAATTATTTCGAGAGGTAAGGTTAGGGGGACTTATCGTGTATTTCTCCAAAGAAATGCTGGAAGCATCTTCGACGCTCACCAAAAAATGGGAAGAAGAAGTTAAAAAAGCGCTGAAGAATAATCATGACCGCAAAGAGCGGTTTACCACGGTTTCCGATATGAAAATCAAACGGCTCTATTCTCCGGAAGATATTAAAGATGTTGATTTCGAAAAAGACATTGGTGTTCCGGGAGAATATCCTTATTTACGCGGCAATCAGGTAACCGGCTACCGAGGACGTTACTGGACATTACGCATGTTCTCCGGCATGGGCAGCGCACAGGATACCAACCAACGCTGGCACATGCTTTTGCGCCAAGGCCAGACGGGGCTTTCCACCGCTTTCGATTTTCCGACGCTCATGGGTTACGATAGCGACTCGCCCAAAAGCCTGGGCGAAGTGGGCAAATGCGGCGTGGCTATAGACACGCTAGAGGATTTCCTCGCTTTGGTGGAAGGAATTCCGTTGGATGAAGTGACCACATCAATGACCATCAACCCTCCCGCGACTGTTTTATGGGCGATGTATTGCGCGGCGGCGCAAATCAAAGGCGTGCCGCTTACTAAAATCGGCGGTACCATCCAGAACGATATGCTCAAGGAGTTTATCGCACAAAAAACGTTTATGTGCCCGCCGGAGCCTTCGGTAAAACTCATCAGCGACACGGTGGAATTCGGCAGTAAATTTGTTCCCCGCTGGAATACCATCAGTATCAGCGGCTATCATATTCGCGAGGCAGGCTCCACCGCCGTGCAGGAGTTGGCTTTTACTCTGCGTGATGGCATTGAATATGTTGAAGACATCATTCGTCGGAAAAAAATGCCGGTGGATGAATTCGCCCCCCGGCTGTCTTTCTTTTTTAATTCGCACATCGATTTCTTTGAAGAAATATGTAAATTGCGGGCGGCGCGGCGCATGTGGGCAAAAATCATGCGTGAACGTTTTAAGGCGAAAAATCCGCGCTCGCTGTGGATGCGTTTCCACACGCAGACCGCCGGCTGTTCGCTGGCGGCGCAGCAGCCTTACAATAATGTTGTCCGCACGACTATCGAAGGATTGGCGGCTGTTCTGGGCGGAACTCAGTCACTGCATACCAATTCTCTGGACGAGGTTTACTGCCTACCGTCCGAACACGCGGCTGAGCTGGCCTTGCGAACGCAGCAGATTTTAGCAGAAGAAACAGGCGTGGCCAATACCATTGACCCGCTGGGCGGGGCTTATTTTATTGAATCACTGACCAACAAAATTGAAAATGAAGTGTGGGAATACATCGAAAAGATAGACGCCATGGGCGGGATGATTGCCGCCATTGAAAAGGGATTTCCGCAGATGGAAATAGCGGACGCGTCATATAAATTTCAGCATCAGCTGGAGAATAATGAAAAAATTATGGTTGGCGTCAATAAATATGTCACGGACAATCAGCATCAAATTCCACTGGTGGAAATAGAAGAAAGAGTAGGCGAAGAACAGATAAAGAGATTGAACGAAGTGCGCCGCAAACGCGACAGCCGTGCCGTGAAAAAATCTCTGGATGACATCAAAAGCGCCTGCAAGAAGGGCGAAAATGTCATGCCGCACTGCATCGAGGCGGTGAAAAACCTCGCTACGCAGCAGGAAATTTGCGATGTTTACCGTGAAGTTTACGGGGAATATAAAGACCCGGGATTATATTAATTAACCCAGCTTGACGTGTCATTCCGAACACTATGACTATGTCAAGCGATATTTAAGCACATGGGGTTCACTGAACGATAAATACTAACATATCGCGAGTTGTTCTTTATCATCGCACAGGCGATTTTTATCAGCTTATTGGCGACA
>DSAV01000140.1 GCA_011046295.1 Deltaproteobacteria bacterium
ATGAAATCTATCGGTTACAAACAAATAATAGAATACCTGGAAGAAATTTATGACCTGGAAGAAGCCTTGCGCCGGATAAACCGCGATACCTGGCATTATGCCAAGCGCCAGATGACCTGGTTTGCCGCCGATAAGGAAATACAATGGTTTGCCCCCGAATCTTATAATGAAATCAGGACAGAAGTTGGAAAATTCTTGCGGGAAAACGGCTTGTATTAGAGCGATGAATATTACTTGACATCGGCAGGTTATGGAGATAATTATGCATTTCGATTTTTTGGGCGGCAAATGAGCCATCGGGGCTTCCGGACGTTGAATATGATTTTTTCCCCAAAGGCGCAATAATCATGTCAATGGCGGTTTGACAAAACCCCCAGCGGGAAAATGAGCGCGTAAAGAAAGGTTGATAAGCAAAAATAAACACAATTATTGGTTTTTTGGGCATCAATATCCATCAGGCGAGATAAGAGGCGTGTATCTCGCTTTGCGTTTTTTAAGTGGTAAATTCCCCCCAAAAACGTGTAAGAAAAAGGGCGCGAGCCCTTTTTAAGTGTAAATATGATTTCGGAGTGAAGAGCAAGAATGGTTAAATCAGAAATAAGCAAAGCATTTGAACCGGCGCAGGCGGAAAAAAGAATATACGATTACTGGTTGAAAAAAAATCTTTTTCGCGCGCCGGATAAAAGCGAAAAAGCTCCTTTTTCCATTGTTATCCCCCCGCCCAATGTTACGGGAATGCTGCACATGGGGCACGCACTGAACAATACTTTGCAGGACATAATTATTCGCTACAAAAGAATGCAGGGTTTCAACGCTTTGTGGATGCCCGGAATGGATCATGCCGGCATTGCCACGCAAAATGTTGTGGAACAGGAACTGGCGAAAGAAGGTCTCTCGCGCCATGATCTGGGACGCGAAAAATTTATCGCGCGCGTCTGGGAGTGGAAGGAAAAATACGGCGGCGTCATTATCAATCAATTAAAACGTCTGGGCTGCTCGTGTGATTGGAAAAGAGAACGCTTTACCATGGATGAAGGGCTTTCGCAGGCGGTAAGGGAAGTCTTTGTCAAGCTTTATGAAGATGATTTGATTTACCAGGGGGATTATATTGTGAACTGGTGCCCCCGCTGCCGCACGGCCATTTCCGATCTGGAAGTGGAATTTGTGCCCGAAGCGAGTTGCTTGTGGAATATCGGATATCCTCTGGCCGACGGCAAAGGCGAAATTGTTGTGGCGACAACGCGGCCCGAAACAATGCTGGGCGATACCGCGGTTGCCGTAAATCCCAAGGATAAAAGATACAAAGATAAAATCGGCAAATTCGTAATTCTGCCTCTGATGAACAGAAAAATACCGATTATCGCCGATGACTACGTGGCGATGGATTTTGGTTCCGGCGCGCTGAAAATCACGCCGGGTTCGGACCCCAATGACTTCGCGATAGCCCAGCGTCATAATCTGGAAGTAATCACCATTATGGACGAAAGCGGTGTTATTAACAGCAAGGGCGGCATTTATGAAGGGCAGGAAAGATATGAAGCCAGAAAAAATATCATAGCCGATTTGGAAAAAGGAAAATATCTCATTTCCACGGATCCGTATTCTCACAGTGTCGGACAGTGTTACCGCTGTAAAACGGATATTGAGCCGATGGTTTCCAAACAGTGGTTTGTCAAAATCCAGCCGTTGGCCAAGCAGGCGATTAAGGCGGTTGTTCAGGAAAAGACTAAAATAATTCCGAAATCATGGGAAACGACATATTTTGAATGGATGAATAATATCCGCGACTGGTGCATTTCCCGTCAGCTTTGGTGGGGGCATCGAATTCCCGTTTGGTACTGTGATGCCTGTTCGAAGGTGATTGTTTCTACGGTTGAACCGAAAAAATGTCCTGATTGCAAAAGCAGCTCCCTTAGACAGGATGAGGATGTGCTGGACACCTGGTTCAGTTCGGCTCTGTGGCCTTTTTCCACGCTCGGCTGGCCGAAGAAGACAAAATCAGTTAAGACATTTTACCCGACATCGTTGCTGGTAACGGGTTTTGATATTTTGTTTTTCTGGGTCGCCCGCATGATGATGATGGGTCTTTACGTGATGAAAGACGTGCCTTTCCGGGAGGTGTATCTGCATGCCCTGGTCAGGGATGAAAAAGGTGAAAAAATGAGTAAATCCAGCGGAAATATTATTGACCCGCTGGTGATGATTGACCAATACGGCACTGATGCGTTTCGTTTTGCGCTGGCGGCATATACGGCGCAGGGCAGGGACGTGCGCATGTCTCCGGAAAGAATCGAAGGATACAAGTTCTTCGTAAATAAAATATGGAACGCCGCGAAACTGGCGCTGGCCAATCTCGAAGATTATGATGCCAAAAGCGCGGCAAGCGCCAAAGACACGCTTCCCGAAAAATGGATTAAAGCCAAACTTAACAAGGCGATAGAAGAAGTCAATAAAAACCTGGATGAATACCGGTTCAACGAAGCGGCTGGAACGATTTACCGTTTTATCTGGCATGAATTCTGCGACTGGTATCTGGAATTGATAAAGCCCGCTCTTTACGGGAAGAAAAACGCGCCGCAGCGTAAAGCCGCGCAACGCGCGATGCATGACACTTTTAAAATTATTCTGCAGCTTTTGCATCCTTTTATGCCTTTTGTCAGCGAGGAGTTGTGGCAGGCGTTCACGCAAGGACGTGAAGATTCTATTATGGTAAGCGCATTTCCCGAACCGGATAAAGCATTCAGGAAATCCAAGGCGTATAAAGACATGCAATACATCATGGATATAATCACAAGCATACGCAATATCCGCGGTGAAATGAGAATACCGCCATCTACTAAACTGCAGGTTTTTATTTCTGTCGGTGATGAGTCTCAGAAAAAGGTTGTGGAAAAATGCCAAAATTACATAATTAACCTGGCCAACGTCAATGAGATTGGTGTTGAAGTGGCTATGGCAGAACCGAAAGGTGTTGCCACGGGAGTTATCGGCTCGACAAAAATATTTATTCCGCTGGCCGGAATCGTCGATATTTCCGGCGAAAAATTTCGTCTGGAAAAGGAATTGGCAAAGGTTGGAAAGGAACTGCAGCAGTCCATAAAAAAATTAGCCAACCGTGACTTTATGGAAAAAGCCGCGCCGGCGGTAATAAAAAAAGAGGAAGAAAAATCTGAGGAACTAAAACATCGCCATGTGGCCTTGGAAAGCGCACTGAATAAATTAAGTGAGATTGATATTCAGCCAGGATAATCATAATAAGTAATGAATAATAAAAATAATTACGCTCAGATAAAGCGCTTAATAGAAGCGGCTTTGAAAGAGGATATCGGCGCGGGTGACATAACCACGAAGGGCATTGTCCACTCCCGGACGCGAGGCTATGCCGAAGCACTTGCCAAGGAAGAATTCATCGTGGCCGGGATAGGTGTTTTCAGACAAGTATTTCTCATTCATGATAGGCGCATCA
Source organism: Deltaproteobacteria bacterium (assembly GCA_011046295.1). Classification (GTDB taxonomy): domain Bacteria; phylum Desulfobacterota; class Syntrophia; order Syntrophales; family Smithellaceae; genus UBA4810. The sequence continues at coordinate 3,467 of DSAV01000140.1, forward strand.
GATTAAAAGGTCTTGCCCGTGACGGAAAAAGGGTGAAAAAAGGCGAAATTCTTGCCCGTTTGGAGGGGCCTTTGGTTTCCATCCTCGCCGCGGAACGAGTGGCGCTTAATTTATTCCAAAGAATGTGCGGTATAGCCACTTTGACGAACCGATTCGTACGGGCAGTCGCCAAGACAGGCGCAAAAATTATGGATACGCGAAAAACAGTTCCCGGTTTGCGGCTCTTGGACAAAATGGCCGTGAAAATCGGTGGCGGTGTCAATCACCGCATGGGGCTTTATGACGCCGTGCTCATCAAGGATAATCATATAGCCGCGGCCGGAAGCATAACGGAAGCGGTAAAAAGGCAAAAGACAGCTTTGCGCAAAAAGATAAAAATTGAAGTAGAAACAAAAAATTTAAGGGAAGTGCGAGAAGCGCTGGATTGCGGTGTGGATATCATTATGCTGGATAATATGTCACTTGCTCAAATGAAAAAAGCGGTCAATCTGATTGAGGGAAAGGCGCTTTTGGAGGCTTCCGGCAATATGAATCTCAAGAGAGTTGCCGCCGTGGCGGAAACCGGGGTGGATTTTATTTCCGTGGGGCAAATCACTCATTCGGTGCGCGCGGCGGATGTTTCATTGAAAATCAAGGAAAAGCAAAGATAATAAAAATAACAAATAAATGGAGTGTATATGGCTATTGAACAAACGTTAATATTGATCAAACCGGATGGACTTATAAAATCTCTTACCGGAAATGTTATCAGCAGGTTATCTGAAGCGAAATTAACAATTATGGGCGCTAAAGTTGTGAGGGTCAGCAGGGATTTGGCGGAAAAGCATTATGAACACCTCAGAGAAAAACCTTTTTTTGAAGAATTGTTAAATTATATCATGGGAGACGTGCATAAGACTTACCGTGTTCTCGCGCTGGTTTATCAAGGCGAAGATGCGATTACAAAAATTAGAGATGTTGTAGGAGAAACTGATCCTGAAAAAGCGAATCCCGTGTCGATAAGGGGAGCCTATGGAAGAGTTACGCGCGCAGGCGTTTTTGAAAATGTCGTGCACGCATCCTCCAGCCCGGAAGACGCCGAAAAAGAGATAAAACTCTGGTTCATGCCGGATGAAATTGTTGAAGACTTGTATCCCATAAAAAAAATTACGCTAAATAATGTAAAACAAACAGTGTGGGCGTGATTAAAGAAAAGCACGTAGAAAAAAGCCCGTCTTCTGGCCGCCAGAAAAATAATCTAGCAAAAAAGCACTATGATATACTTTTCTTCGGTGCATCTGTTTTTTTATGGATATTAATTTTCAAGTATTGAGAAAGAAACTTGCCGGAAAAAAAATCGGTCATAAAATCCATTATTACCCGGAAACAGGTTCAACCAATGATCGCGCGTTTGAACTTGGCATTGCCGGCGCGCCGGAAGGTACGGTTGTTATCGCGGACAGGCAGAGTACCGGCAGAGGTAGATTGCAAAGAAACTGGCATTCGCCCGGCGGCGTTAATATTTACACATCCATAATTTTGAGACCGAAAATGGAAGCGAATGCCGCGCCGCGGGTTTCTATAACGGCAGGCGTGGCTATCGCGGAAATACTGGATGAATATTTTACGGCAAAAGTGCATCTCAAATGGCCCAACGATGTTATTCTAAACGGGAAAAAAGTGTGCGGGATGCTTTCCCAATTGAAAATTTTGGGGAATTTCATAGATTTTATCGTTTTAGGCGTTGGAATAAACGTGAATATCGGCAAAGAGGACTTTCCGCCGGAGTTAAGGGGGCTTGCCACTTCTCTTGCCGCAGAGGCGGGCAGGCGCTTTTCCCGTGAAAAAATTACGATTAGCCTTTATGAAAATCTGGCAAAATGGTATGAAGTGCTGACGACAGAAGGCTTTAGAAAAATAAAAGATAAGTGGTTGAGCATGGCGCCGATGATTGGGTGCGCCGTGTCGATTGCTTTTATAAACGAGGTAATAAGCGGAAACGCCCGCGGCATAGATGATGACGGCTCGCTGGTAATCGAAACTGGTAATGGAAAAGAAAGAAAAGTATCCGCGGGTGATGCGACTGTATTAAGGGAGAAATAAAAAATGTTGCTGGTCATAGATGTAGGAAACACCAACACGGTATTGGGGCTTTATGATTCGGACAAGCTGGTTCATGATTGGCGTATCCGGACGGAAGTAGACCATACCGTTGATGAATACGGCATGCTTATTTTCAACCTGTACCAATCCAGCAGAATGAAGATAGAAGAAATAAAGGAAATTAAAGCCATCATCATTTCCTGTGTTGTGCCGCCCATGCTAAATATTCTGGAGCCCTTATGCGTAAAATATTTTAATGTAAAGCCCATGATAGTGGGACCGGGCATAAAAACAGGAATGCCTATATATTATGATAATCCCAAAGAAGTAGGCGCAGATAGAATCGTCAACGCTGTGGCGGCATACAATAAATACCGCCGGGCGGCAATAATCATCGATTTCGGCACGGCGACTACCTTTGATTATATTTCGCCCAAGGGGGAATATATGGGCGGATGCATCGCCCCGGGCATTCTGATATCGAGCGAAGCTTTATTCAGGCGCGCGGCGAAACTACCCCGCGTGGAATTCAGCAAGCCGAAATCAGCAATCACCAAAGACACGGTGAGCGCCATGCAGGCCGGTATCATTTACGGCTACGCCGGTCTCATTGACGGAATAGTCGGGAGGATCAAAGCGGAAGCAAAAACAGACCCGTTGGTTATTGCCACGGGCGGACTGGCGGACGTTATCGCCCCGGAAACGAAATGCGTGGATGAAGTCGAGAAAATGCTTACATTGGAAGGCTTGAGAATAATTTATAACTTAAACAGCAAAGTATTACAGGTCTAAAGGCTTTGTGATTGCAATATTTATGTAACTGTAGATAAAGGAGTAAAAGTGCTTACTGTCGGATTAACAGGAGGAATAGCGTGCGGAAAATCCACTGTCGCGGATATGTTTGTCCGCCGGGGTGCGTATTTGGTTGATTTCGACGTTTTGGCCCATGAAGTGCAAAAACCCGGTAGAGCGGCATGGGAAAAAGTTGTCGCGTATTTTGGTAAGGATATCCTGCGCGAAGACAGGACAATTGACCGCGTCAGATTGGGAAGCATTGTTTTTGCGGATCCGGTGAAACTTGCCGTTTTGAATGATATTGTCCATCCTTACGTGTTTCTGGAATGGCATGACCATCTGGAAAAAATATACAGGAAAGATAAAAACGCCATAATATTCGCTGCTGTTCCCCTTTTATTTGAAATAAAAAGGCAGAATCTTTTTGACGTTATCGTGCTTGTTGTTGTTTCGCGCGAAGAGCAGTTAAAGCGATTAATGGCGCGAACAGGATTGAGCGCCGAAGAAGCTGAAAAAAGAATAGCCAGCCAGATGCCCGTCGAAGAAAAAACAGCTCTCGCGGATATTTTGATAGAAAACCAAAATTCGATAATAGAAACAGAAAAGAGAGCTGAAGAAGTGTGGCAGCAGCTTTTAGCGCTTAAAGAAAAGAAAGCTTTGAAAAGAAAAATGGAATAAAGGTCAGGCAAAGGCGCGTGAAACCGCCCAAGAATAATTTTGGAGGAAGACAATGATTCATAAAAACGTAAAAACCGATTTTAGTTCACAAGTGTCAGAGCCGGTTGTGGATACTTCTTCGTTTGTTCATCCATTAGCCGCGGTAATCGGCAACGTGATTTTAGGCAAAAGCATCATGGTGGCGCCCGGTGCCTGCGTGCGAGGCGATGAAGGGCAGCCTATTTATGTAGGAGATGAATCCAATGTTCAGGACGGTGTCGTAATTCACGCGTTGGAAACTGAGGAAAACGGTAAGCCCGTGGAAAAAAATCTTATGGAAGTCGGAGGAAAAAAATACGCTGTCTACGTGGGCTGCAGGGTGTCGCTTGCGCACCAGGTACAGATTCACGGCCCGTCGGTCGTTATGGATGATACTTTTGTGGGAATGAAAGCGCTGGTATTCAAATCTTTTGTCGGTAAAAATTGCGTGATTGAACCGGCGGCTGTTTTAATGGGCATAAAAGTTCCGGACGGGCGTTACGTGGAAGCGGGAGAAATTATCAAAAACCAGCGTGATGCGAATAATCTGCCGACCATTACCGCGGAATATCCCCTGAAAGACATGAATAAGGGAGTTGTCCATGTAAATATAGCTTTGGCGCGGGAATATCTGGCCGCGGGAATAAAGTAATACAGTAGCAAAATATTTGACGATAAATCAGTGAGTTAACGTCGGGAATATGAATAGAAGAATTAATGTCGGAAAAAGATAGGCAAGACTTAAAGAGCGGGAAAAAAATTAACCGTTGTCTGTCGTGTGGAAAATACGAAAATTTAAACAACCGTAAGTATTGTTCAATAAGATGCAGGCAAATACTCAGGCAAAGACTAAACGCCAGGAATGGTTTGTTGCAGGCGCTGAACGCTCGTTACGCAACTTTTTATTTTTCCGACACGATGATTTTTCTTGATATAATTGCCGCGGGCCATAAAGAAATATTCAGATTTGTCCATCGGAGATTATCGGGGAAAACCCCTTCGGAAGATTTTAATGTTTTAGCCAATGAGTTGGGAAGGGCCTGGTGGTCTGAAGAAAAGCGCTCGAAAAAAAAGTATCTGGCCTCAAGCTATGTGCTCGCGCTGGCGGTTAAAACACCGGAAATGGCATTGGTCAAACCTAAAGTGTTAAAAAGTCATAAGATTCAGGCCAGGACATTGGACTATCTGGGCATGGATAAGGCCGATTTAAGCTCGGTTAAACTGAAAGGAATTATCAAAAACGCCTACCGCCGACAGGCGAAAATTCATCACCCGGATGTGGGCGGAAAATCCGCGGCTTTCAGAAAAATCAATACCGCGTATCATGAGCTGCTTCACTGGGCGGAAAATCCTCGTTTTATCAGGAGAAAAGGGTTTACGGATAAATGGTTTTACGACGGAGCAAGCAAAAAGTGGGTGCAGCCAATTCCAATAAAAAAGACTGAACCCTGAATAGTAAGAGTTGATAATAAAAGGCGAATAGCAGTGCAAAGTAATATTCGAGGAAACTTTGTCTGTTATTATTCATCATCAGGCAGAAAAAAATAGGGAGTGTAAATCTAACTGTGTAAATGGTTTTAAATAGTGTAGACAATAAAACCAGAATAAGCAGGAGGATTTAGCATGAAGTTGACATTTGATGTTCAAGAAGAGTTGGGCAATTGTAAA
>DSAV01000178.1 GCA_011046295.1 Deltaproteobacteria bacterium
CAAAAGCTATGTGTTTTTTTGCCATGTCAAAAGTTCTTTTTCCAGCAAATTGAAGGTCTTGTCGGCTTCTTCCTGTCGCATGAATTTTTTGGTAAAGGCATATGCCTTGCCATCAAGTTTGCAAAGGTCTCTGGCCAGCTCTTTTGCGGCATCCATTACTTTGCCTTCTTCTTTAATCAGGTCATCGACAATGCCGCGTTCAAACGCCTCGCGAGGCGAATATGCCCGCGAATGCAGCAGGGCTTCCCTCCAGTGCTGAGGGGGAATCGAGGAACGGCAGATCAAAGAAATCCAGCTGGGGATAAGCATTTTATTCGCGACTTCATTGATTTGAATTTTATAAGGGCCGTCGCCAACCATAAACCGGTCACACGCGTAAGAAAGAATGGCTCCGCCCGCGATAGAGTGCCCCGCGTAGGCCGCGATCGTCGGGATGGGAAACAGATAAACCCGCAGCATGACGGAAGCGAAAGTTTTCTGAAATTTAAGTTGGTCTTCAATGGATGATAAGGTGGGGAGAAGCTTTAAATCCAGCCCCGCCGAAAAAATACCCGGCCGTCCGGTGAAAATCAGGGCGGAAGCCTTATCTGCCAGCGCACGGTCAAGGCAATCGTTGAGTTCCTGGAAAAACTCCCAATTCATGACGTTCATCTTTCCGTCATCCAGCGTGATTAAGGCGATTTTGTCTTCAATTGTATAGCGCATCTTGGTCATAATTTTTTACCTCTTGTTGTTTGATAAACATTTTGGATATTAGCAGGTTCAGTTCATTCGTCAAGTAAATTATATATTTATTAAATCGCGCATGAATAATTAATGCGATTGTCATCTGCCCAGCACCGCTTCAATCAGATGCGGCCCCGGTTCGGCCAGCGCTTTTTTCAACGCTAAGGCGAATTCTTCCGCCGTGGTTACGCAAACTGCGGGGACGTTCATGGATTTACCAAGGCTAACCCAGTCAATCGGGGGATTGTCCATGTTGATTAAGGCCGTTGCCGCTTCTCCTAGTGAGGCAAGTCCGGCGCGCCGGCATTCGAATTCAATCGTAAAATACTTGCGGTTGGAACAGATTATCGTAATAACGTTCGCTTTTTCGTGTGCCTGCGACCACAGTGCCTGGACGGTGTACATGGCGCTGCCGTCGGCCTCGATATTAATTACCTGTCTCTCCGGGCAGGCCAGCGCCGCGCCCAGGGCTAAAGGCATGCCCATACCGATGGCGCCGCCGGTCAGCGACATGTGGCTGTGAGGTTTTAATGTCTGCGCCAGCGCGTAATAAGGCGCGCCGGCGGTAACACCTTCTTCCGCAATGATGCAACCTTCGGGCTGGAGATTGGCAATCACCGCGCCCAACTTTTGAGAATTGAGTTTTCCCGCGGGCATTTCCGGCAGCGCAAAGCCGGCTAAAACAGATGTTGCATTGGTATTAGCGCCCACTCTAAGAGATTCGGCTAATTCCGCGAGCGCCAATGTTGTATCCTGTTTGTCGTCGTCGATTATGATTTTCTTTTGTCGGGGATTAAGATAAAAACTCTGACCGCCTTTGTATCCGAAAAAAGCCACCGGTTCTTCGGCTCCCGCCAGAATAAAGGAATCGTATGCGGCCAGAAGCTGGGATGCCTGCTCCGGAAAATAGGGAATCCTTTTGAGTAAAGGCAGGCCCGCGCCGCGATCCAGATAAGCGGGAAAAGTAATCATCAGCAAATCACAGCCCGTGGCGGCTTTTATTTTTGCCGCCGTCATGAGCCCTTCTTTGCGCAGGGCGCGTCCGCCTAAGATTAAAGCAGGCTTGGATGATTTTTTGATGAGATTTGCCGCCGCCTGAATTTTTTTGCTGTTGAGCGCTTCAAATTTAAATTTAGGCTGTGTTATTTTTTCTCCGCTGTATTCCGACCACTGATAATCGGCGGGAACAATCAGCGTGGAAATTTGGCCGTAAAGTGTCGCGTTCAGTGCTTCGGCCGTATCTTTTGCCAGCGTGTTTACCGAGCGACTGGTTTTGACCCAGCCCGAAACCGGTTTGGCCAGAGATTTTATATCCATATTTAGGGGAGGATCAGCGGCCAGATGCCACGAGGCGTGTTCACCGATTACATTAAAGACGGGTGATTTCGCGCGCCTTGCGTTGTGCAGATTGGCAATGCCGTTGGCAAAGCCCGGGCCCAAATGCAAAAGCGTCATCGCCGGTTTTTGCGTCATGCGGCCGTAGCCGTCAGCCGCGCCGGTGCAGACTCCTTCAAAAAGCCCCAGCACAGGACGGATGCCGCTTACCGTGTCGAATGCCGCCACAAGCGGCAGTTCGGTTGTACCCGCGTTGGCAAAACATATTTCTACCCCCGCATTTTTTGATGTCTGTAAAATTACTTCCGCTCCGGTCATACAAATCTCCCTAATTAGTTTCGTGAAATGAAGCGTATTTTTATCCCACCCATTCCCAGATAGCCGCCGTAATTATCGGCTATATAAATATCAATCAGGCGGCGTTCTTATTGCGCAGCTCTTCTTCGATTTTTTCCACCAAAAATATTTTGAGCAGCGACTGATAGGGAACGTCGCGCTTGTTGGCAAGCATTTTCAGTTCTTCCAAAACAGTTTCCGGAAGCCGTATCGAGATAGTTTTTGATGACGGTTTGAGATTGGAAAGGCATACTTTTTTCGCTTTTTTCCAATCGATGTAATCGGTGGAATCATACTTGCCCCAGAACTCCCGTTCCTGCGCTTCGTTTTTAAATTTTAATTTACTGTTTTTTAAGTTGCTCATATATTTTCCTTTCTTTGGCGCTCATGTCTCTTGCCGAAATGACGCGAATCAAGTTCTTTCTTACCGTGAAGACTAAGAACAAAAGACGTCTAGCATCAGTCCTGCCTAAAGCGTAAAAGCGATTCTCTTTCATTGAATGCAAGATATCGTCGGTAACGACAAGCGGCTGATTAAAAAACAGCTGCTCGCATTCGAAAGGAGAAACACCGTGTTTAATCCAGCTTTTATCTATATTGTATTCGTCCCATTCAAAACCGGTCGCTTTAAGCAGCTTTTTTATGTCCATGGAAAAAGTATATGCCTATCATATACAACTGTCAAGACGAAAATCAATGGCGCCAAACCAGAAAGCTATCCCACCCATTCCCAGATGGCGGCCGCGCCCTGGCCGTGGCCGACGCACATGCTCTCCACGGCGTATTTCACGCCGTAAAAAGGCATTTCGTGCATCAGCGTCGTGGCAATGCGCGCGCCGGTGCAACCCAGCGGATGGCCGAGAGCAATGCCGCTGCCTCGCGGATTGAGCATTTTGTGATTGCGGATTCCCAGTTCATTTACACAATAGAGCGCCTGCGAGGCGAAAGCTTCATTTATTTCCCAAAGGCCGATATCTTCTTTTTTCATGCCGGCTTTTTTCAAAACTTTGGGAATAGCCACAGCCGGACCGATTCCCATGTATTTGGGATCCACGCCGACAGCAACGTATTCCACCAATTTCATTTTTGGTTTTAGTCCCAGTTCCTGGCATTTCTCTTTACTGGTGATGAGCACACACGCCGCGGCGTCGTTAACCTGACTGGAATTGCCCGCCGTTACCGTAGCCTTTTCGTCTTTGAGAAAAACCGGCTCCAGTTTTGCCAGAGTTTCGAGCGTTGTGCCCGGCCTGATTCCCTGGTCGCGGTCGACCAAAACTTTTTTCGTGCCCCCGTCTTCCGTGGGCGCGTCCGCTTCGATAGGTAAAATCTCTTCCTTGAAAAGGCCTTTTTGCGTGGCCTCGTGCGCTTTGGCGTGGCTTTCCACGGCAAATTGATCCTGCTCTTTTCGGGAGATGTTATATTTGCGCGCCACCATTTCCGCGGTGTAGCCCATGGAAATCATCTGCGGGTCGGTAAAATCTTTCAGCCGCGGATTGGGATCGGTACCCGTGCCCATCGGCACGTGTGTCATATGCTGAACGCCGCCGGCCAGAATCATATCCGCCCAGCCCATGTTGATCGAGGCCACGGCAAAAGCGATGGTCTGCAGTCCGGAGGAACACAAACGGTCAACCGTGCAGCCCGGCACGCTGTGCGGTAAGCCCGCCATGATGCCGGCGTAACGGCCGATGTTGGAGCCCATATCTTTCATTAAATATGTACCGCCCCAGATGACGTCGTCGAGCTGTTCTTTTTTATCTTCTATGCCCGCGCGGCGGATAACCTCATTCATCACCATCGCGGATAAATCATCCGCGCGGATATTGGCGAACCACGAATTTTTTCCCGCTTTGGCAATTCCCGTGCGCGCGCTTTCCACCAGATAAATTTCTTTCATAATTTTTCTCCGTTTAATTTTATTTATAAAGGCTTTTTGGTGTTGTGAGTATATGAAGAAGGAAGCCCCCGCGTCAAGAAAATTTAAGCATTGAAAATAAAAGTAAAATTCTCTGATATTGACATCTATTTACCAATGGGCTAGGAGTTACGATATCTGAAAAAAATGAGGGAGCATATGAAAATTGTAAATACCGCACCCCTTTCCGGCAACGGTTTAAAAAGCCTGATCGAAACCAAAGTTACGGGAATTGATTTTAGTGTAATAGATACGCACAAGTTTCCGGAAGAAAAGCTCGCCGCAGAATTTGCCGACGCGGATATTGTGCTGGGTGATTATACCGGCATTACGCCGATTACCCGCGCTGTGGTCAAGGCCGCCAAAAAGCTCAAGCTCATCCAGCAGCCAAGTGTCGGCTATAATCATATTGATATTGCCGCCTGCAAGGAATTCGGCATTCCCGTGGCCAACACGCCCGGCGCCAACGATATCGGCGTGGCCGAGCACACGATCATGCTCGCTTTAGCGGCGCTCAAAAATCTTCCTTACTATAACGAACATACGCACGCGGGCGAGTGGCTTTTCACCGAGGCGCAAAGAACAGGCATTTTTGAGCTCAACGGTAAAGTCTATGGCCTGCTGGGCATGGGGCGCACAGCGCGCGCCGTGGCCGAACGTTTAGCGCCGTTTGGCTTGAAGCTTCTTTATTACGATATTGTAAAGCTAAGCGCGGAGGAAGAAAAGAAATACGGCGCCACATACGCTCCAATGGAAGAAATTTTTAAAACCGCCGATGTGATCAGCATTCATCTGCCGCTCCTGCCGGAGACCACAAAAATCATCGACGCAGCAAAGCTCGCGATGATGAAGCCTTCTGCGATCATTATTAACGTCGGTCGCGGGGCTCTGGTGGATGAGGAAGCGCTGGCGCAGGCGCTGAGAGATAAAAAGATTGCCCTTGCCGCATCTGATGTTTTTGCCGAAGAGCCGCCGCCGCAAAATCATCCCTATTTTGGCCTGTCCAACATGATTTTGACCTGTCATCTGGCCGGTTCGACCCGTGAATCAGGCGGGAGAATTATGAATATGGCCCTCGATAATCTGTCCCGCGTATTAAAGGGAGAAAACCCTCTTTGGGTGTTATAAACGAATAAAGCTAAAAGGAGAAAATTATGCCCGAATTAGTATCAGCAGATAAAATCAAAACTTTGGTGGGAAAGGAAAACGGTGTAAGCGAGTGGATACTTATCGATCAGGACAGAATCAATCGCTTTGCCGATGCCACGGAGGACCATCAGTGGATTCACGTGGATATTGAAAAAGCGAAACAGGGGCCTTTCGGCGGCCCGATCGGTCATGGCTTTCTGACACTTTCGCTGATTCCGGTTTTCAGCAAATCGGCGAAATATCTGCCCGAAGGTTTGAAGATGTCGGTTAATTACGGTTTAAATAAAGTCCGCTTTATCAATCCGGTGCCGGTGGGCTCGCGCGTGCGCTCGAAAATGGTTATTTCATCTGTGGACGATAAAGGCCCGGGACGAATCTTGATGACTGTCACGCACACGATTGAAATAGAAGGCCAGGAAAAACCCGCCTGCATCGCCGAAGCGCTGGGCATGATGTTTTTCTAAATTGAAAACCCCCGACGCTGTCGCCGGGGGTTTTTGTGTGAATTAAATTTTCTGGTGGATGAGTCTTGTTCCCGGATACGGCACTTCGAAATAAGGAACGTTTGTGCCGTCGAGAGAGCCGATGAAGGCGGTCTTTCTTTTTTCTCCGCCAAAACAGATATTGGCCGGACGCCGTAACACCTTGTGTTGAGGATCATCAAGATATATTTCGAATTCGCGCGCGGGAGTAATGTAGCCAACCGCGTTTTGCGCGGGCAGCGCCACCCAGAGATTGCCGGCCTCATCAAAGGCAATGCCGTCGGGGAAACCTAACGGTCCCAGGGAATCCGGCCCGTAAATTTCCGGTTCGCCCACAGTGGAATCGCTGTTGATGCGGTAGCGCAGGATGCGTCTCTGCATCGTTTCTGCCACATAAACAAATTCTTCCTTTTCATCTACAGAAACTCCGTTGGCAAAACAGATATCCTGCGCAACAATTTTCGCCTCGTTGTTTTTTATAACGACCAGGCAACCGTCGGCGACAGGGGCTTGCAGGGCGGCTTCAATATCGGCAAGGCTCGTGGAGTTGGAAACCCATAATCTTTCCCTTGAATCGATAAACGGGAAATTGGGGCTGGACATCTTTTTGCCCTGGGCGTGAGTCATTAAGATGACATGATTTCCGTCGGGCGCTAAAGATTGTACCTGGCCATTGCCGATGTTGGCGATAATGCAGTTGCCTTTTTCATCGATACAAATGCCGTTGGGCGCTCCGCCCAGATTACCCCAAAAGCCGGTACGGCCGTCTTTCTCAATGCGCGCGCATCTGCCGCGGCCGTCGGCAGTGTAAAGACTGCCGTCATCGAGCGCCATTACTCCTTCGGGTCGCGTAAGCCCGCTGCCGATTGTTTTCACGCTGTTAACATCGATTTTCATTAATAATAAATCTTGTCGTCTCGAAAAAGTTATTCACCCTTGAAATTTGGTTCGCGCTTTTCAAAAAAAGCCGTCATTCCTTCCACCGCGTCTTTACTCTGGCTGAGTCTTGTCGCCCATTCTTTATCCACGCGCAGTCCTTCTTCCAGACCTTTTTCCAATCCGACGCTCATGCCTTGTAATACCGCACTTACTGCCAGAGGTGGACGTTTGGCTAGAAGTTGGGCAAAGGTAGTGGCTTCTTTTATGAGATCCGCCGCGGGAACAACTTTGTCCACCAAGCCGATATCCAGCGCTTCAGGTGGGGTGAGTCTCTTGGCGAAAATAATCATATCCAGCGCTTTGGGTTTCCCGAGGAGTCTGGGCAAACGCTGAATGCCGCCCCAGCCGGGCGTGATGCCTAAGTTCAGTTCCGGACAGCCGATCAGCGCTTTGGGGTTATCCGTCATAAAGCGGAAATGGCAGGCCAGCGCGATTTCGCAGCCGCCGCCCAGAGCGTAGCCGTTGATCGCCGCGATGAATGGTTTTGTTGAACGTTCAATCTTGTTCATCACATCGTTGCCGTTAGGGCCTTTGGCAATATTGGCGAGGTCGCTTACGTCCATACCCGCGCAAAAGCCCTTTTCTCCCGCGCCGGTGATGATCACTACACGGGTGTCCTTGCTTTGTTCCACCTCGGTAATGGCCTGATTCAGTTCTACGCGAATACCCAGATTAACGGAATTTGTGGGGGGGCGGTTTAAGGTGATGGTCGTGATAAAATCCTGCGTTGACAAAATAATGTTACTGTAGCCCATAAAATTACCTCCTTATGTTTTATGTAAAGCGCATGTTATCTCTTAACAAAATAAAAAAACCTGTCAAGCATATAAGGTTTGCCCATAAGCAGAAGTTTCTATAGCATTGATAATACAAGACGATAAAGCGGTATAAAGGCCGGAATTTCAATCTTTTTCTTGAGAGTTTTCTTTGGATTTATGTTTTCTTTTTATTTTGGGGATAAATGGTTTTTTGGGTTTTTTTCTAAAAACTCCTTCACGGAAAGAGCGGACATCTTCAACGGTGTAAAAAGACAGAGGATTGAATTTACGGATAATCTTGAGCACTTGATCAATATCTTTTCTCTTTATAATACTGAAAACAACTTTCACCGGGCCCATGGAGCCTTTGGCGTCTATGTAGGTTACTCCGTAGCCTTCTTCCTTGAGGTGTTCCACAAGGTTTGTTGCGTCTTTCTGAGTAATTATTCTGATAATTACCGTGCCGATGGCCATTCTTTCTTCAACGTAAATGCCGATGTAGTTTCCCATGGCAAAGCCGCCGGCGTAAGCGAAGTAATAAATGATATTGGTCAGATTTTGAATAATCTGAGTGATGGATACCAGCCAGATAAGAACCCCGAAAAAACCGATAAGTGTTGCCAGTAGCTTCATGCCGCGGGAGACGTAAATAATGCGGGCGGTATCCAGCGTTACGTCGCAAATGCGGGCCAGAAAAATCAGCAGGGGTATAATAACGAGAGTAAATATTTCAGAACTGTAAAAAGAGGCCAAATCCATTTTGTCAATAATCCTTTAATTTCATTAAAGTATAAGTATGAACATGTCCTCTGTCAACCAATATTGAAATTAAAATCGAAATCGATTTTTTTCCACTTTTTCCTTAATAAGGTGGCCTGTTGCCTCATAAATAAATGTTACCGAAGGAATAGCATTTTAAGGAAACGTTGCCTCATAAAAGATGTTACCGAAGCCGGGTGATCTTTTTGAGCTTCATTTCTATGA
>DSAV01000177.1 GCA_011046295.1 Deltaproteobacteria bacterium
AATAACGAGCGTTATCACTCCACCATCGACTTGAAAACGCCGCTTACGTTTACTAAAGAACAGGTCGGTCATCTCACTGTGCACTGACTATGAAACGGTTTCCTAAATGGGGTGCAGAACCGGATGTGCCAGAACGATAGGTAGGTCTGTTGGCGAAAAAATTGAAAATAAAAAAGAAACCACAAAACAAAAAGTCATAAAGGAGATAAAGTCGTTTCCGTATTCGGTGTTTATCTGGAAGACGCGGGTGTGGAAGCGCGCGGAAGATTTCTTATTGATCCTGATGGTATCATTCAGGGTTTTGAAGTGCTTACTCCTCCGGTAGGACGAAATGTGGGCGAAACTTTACGACAGATGCAGGCCTTTCAGCATGTGCGCAACAGCAAGGGAACCGAGGCCACGCCATCGGGCTGGAAACCGGGCAAGCCAACACTCAAGCCTGGCCCAGATCTGGTAGGCAAAGTCTGGGAAGTGTGGAAAACCTCCATGGCATTTGATTAAATAATTTAGATGGTTATAGAAATAAGCGTATGTGACTAACGGTTCAGAAGTGCTTTGCATAAATTTATGTGTTTTCGATCTTGCGAAAAATACGCTTAATTAATTGTTGGTTTTGTGGTAAGCGAAAATCAGTTGTATTGTGTAATTATGTTATAAAATTACCTGTATGTAGCATTAATATTTTTTACAATAATTTATGATGCATAAAATATTTTCCAGAAAAGAATTCCTCAACCAGGTGCTGCTTCAGGGAGTCCGCGCACTGACTCCGTGGAACAGTACTGAAAACAGCAAGTCTAGCCAGAATTCAGAATTTCTCGCGTTAACCGAGCTTAGTCCTTCGTTATTAAAAATTGAAGCAGAGCGGTTGGGAATTGATCCGAATGAAGGTGATACGGAAGATCTGCGCAAAAAGATATACAAGGCGCTCTCCGAAAATTGCCTTCAGCGTTCGGACCAATAACATCAACTGATCGATTAATTATTAAGCAACACGAAAGGAGGTCTTATGGAAAAATTTGGAGCAGGTTATTTAGAGGAGCGTAAGCTGGTGCCACGCTGGCCGCAGCCGATTCCCGCCATTGTCTCGCTGGTGCTCACCATGGTTGTTTTTTACATAACCTGGTGGCTTTTTCAGGATCCACGCGGCTGGATGCGGATGTATACCCCCTATGTGGGTTATATGTACACTCGCTGGTGGCTGATCGTGCTTATCTGGATGGTTTATATTTTCAACTACTGGCCGTTCCGACGCAGCTGGGTGGAAAAGACCCATCCTCTTTTAAAGGGAGCAATTCTGACGACTATTTCCGTGTTTATTCTGCTTCTTCTCATTAAGGGGTTTTTTGAAATGCTCCTGGGCAATTTCGGAATCGCCTATTTTAATCCTGAGCGGCTCAAAGCTCTCGGTTTAACGGAGTTTTTCTCACTGGAATACTCGGCGCTGGCCTGCCTGATGTTTGCGGCGATTGCGTCCTGGCTGAGCCCGGCCTGGATTGTGGCCTGCGAGGAAAGGCCTTGGGAGAAAATGGATCAGCCCGGTAAGGGAATCAGTATCCTGGTGATGACTTTCTTTTTGAGCACTTTGATTTTCTTCGTCACCATGCATTCCCACATGGGCATTCTTTATTACCCGTGGCAGTATTTTACATCAATCGCGCCGCCGTATTGGGAGGCGTTTGCCGGTACGGTTTCCGGCAATTTCCATGTGGCCTGGATCATGTGCTGCACGGTCATGGTCTGGACGGTGGAAACAATCTGGGAACGCTACCCGTTTAAGCTGATAAAAACGGATTGGCTGCGGCGGTTGACGGCGTTTTTTGGCATCATCGCCCTTGCCTTTGCCATGTTCTTCTTCCTGTATTTCGCGCAGGAACTGACCTGGGGTGAGGCGATACGCGGAACACGCCTGATTAACGCCCCTGACTGGCGCTGGCTGCATGTCGGCGAGATGGCGGTGTTTTTTCTTTTGCCGGCAATGTTCATCACGTTTTATTGCGGAAACTGGCCCAAGCGTTTCAGCCTGCCGGTTAATGTCCTTATCCGCACGGCTATCACCATTGTTGCCGCGTCGCTGATTTACATTCTGTACTACAAATTCTCTCATGATTTCCTGGGCACGCAAAAAGGTTTTATGCACGAGCAGCAGTTTCCTATGATTCCCACCATCTGGCTGATCAACATCTGGCTGTGTCATCATTGGTTCATGGATAACTGGCCGGGATGGAAAATGGTGCCGAAAACAGCGGATGAAATTGCCAAGGATCATCAGGCGGAAAAGGAACTGGTGGCGGATGTCAAGTGGAGCCCGGTTCTGGGCTGGGGGCTGATTGTCGGCTTTGTATTGGGCGTTGCTTTATACTTTGTCATCGTGTTCATTCTGCCGTGGCTGTATAAAGTCATCACCGTTATTCCACAATAAAGTTAAATGAATAAGGAGGTTTTATGTCTGAAACAAAAGGTAAAATGAGCCGTCGCGATTTTTTCAAGGGCGCGGCGATGGGCGTGATGGGAGGAACGCTTCTGGGCATGGGCGTTTATTCCTACAGCCCGTGGCGCAAGGCCTTCTTTCCGGAAATAGAAAGAAAGATGGCGGATATCGGTGTCTGTAAAAGTATTAAGGTAACTAATATCTCTGAAACCAGCTGGTTTACAAACGCGACTCTGATGAGTGACATCAAAAACGCCGGGGGGCTTCTGGTTAACCAGTACAGCTATAACTGGCCGCCTTTTGGCGATGGAACCGGGCTGGGCAGAGGTTCTTATGAAAAGGGAATCGCCAAAATAAGACACCTGTTACCCAACAATGTGGATGAGGCCTGGGAGGTTACCAAGAGGCTTTCTGTGAGTCCGGAAAATGCGGGTGGATTTGCCGCCCTCATCGAAGTGGAGCAGTTAAACGGCAGAAAGCGTAAATTCCTGCTCGACAGCGGCTGGTCATACAAGTGGATGGACGAGTCTTTCAAGCGGGAAGGTATCGACAGGATGCTAGCCAACAGGGAGATCGAGGCGCTCATCATATCGCATGAACACTTCGACCACTTCTGGGGAATTCCAGTAACCTACAAGTATGATCCGACTATTACAACATATATTCCCGACGGATTCTATCCCGAAGGTCTAGACTACATTAAAGCTTCCGGACATAAAGGTAAGGTTGTTAAAGTTAAACCGGGGCTCAATACTATAATTCCTGGTCTGGCCACCTATGTTTTTGCCGTACCCATCATCTGCCGGGTTTACGGTGAGCAGGCAATTTATGGGAACGTGAAAGATCATGGTTTGGTCAGCACCACGGGCTGTTGCCATTTTGGGATTATCCAGTTTGCCGAGACCGCCTACCGGGAAATCGCCTATGAGAATAACCAGCTTTACGGTATTTACGGAGGTCTGCATATTTCCCCGTTTGAAGATTGGGATCCCAAGTATGACGATCTGGTCATCTCTTTGGGCAAATACGACTTTAAAAAGATCGGTTGCAACCACTGCACGGGAGTTCTTTGCGCCAAGAAGTTTGTCGAACGCGGCTACCCGGTACAAAGAGGTACGGCCAGATTTCGTTCGCCTGCTGCGGAATATTTGGGCAACGGAGACAAAATCGGGTTTGGAATTGACGTTTAATCAATCTTTCATGGAGGTAAAATATGCTAAGAAGTTTTAAGAGCAAAGGTATAGTCATCCTGCTGTTTATCATGGGCGGCGTTTTGCTTTGTTGTTCTCAGGTCAAGGTTATACCGGAGATGAAGGAGCTGATAGACAAATTCCCGAACTGTGTTCAGCGGACAGCGGTGCTGGAAAAATACAGTGAACCGGGAATTGTGCCGGTGGAGCTGAGGATGTGCGACATGACCAAGCCGATTATCAAAAAAGTGGAGGAAAGAGAAGGTATTACCTATTATACTCTGGAATCCCGGGTTGAAAAATGTCTGCATTCTGAAATGGCCGCCGGTACGGTAAGATTATTTGACATGGGCTGGCAGGACCAGAAGCTGGTCAAATTTGCCTGGGGCGGTCCCAAAAGCGGCAAGGTTGAGTACTAAGAAAAAGCTTCACAACCTTTGCGGCAGGTGGTCGTCAGGAATATCGCGGATATTGAACTAGATGTAGGTCCATTTACGGAAGAAAAATTGTTGTGAAGCTGGAAAATTTATTTCGGGGAGAAGTCAGTTCCGGTGCGGAAAGCGCGCTGCCGGCAGTGATGCGCGCAATCCTCGTTCGTTCTCAGTTTGTACCCGGAGTGCGCTATTCTCTCGGCTGGCGGGGGCTTAAACAATCGGTCGCCGGCCAGTTGGAGGGCTGGACGGCCCGCATCAACGGTCATTCGGGAGTTTACGGCCTTTCTTTCACCGGGATTGAGGATACCCCGAAATGGATGTCCGCGACATTTAATTTGTGTTATTTTCCGGACTCTGCCGAAGAACTGGTCGAGCGTTGTTCTCTTCGGGCTGCTGCCCTGACGCAGCAGCCCGATTACATTTCCCTTATCCGCGAGTTTATTCAGCACAAAGATATGCTTTCTCTTTTCTCCATCGGCACTTTGTTTCTCGGTGTCAACGAAGAAACGGAAGCGCTTTACCTGGGAATGGAGAGCCTAACGGCACAGCGCAGCATTGCCAAAGAAGGGGTTGAATTACTGCACGACGGGAAAAAGGTGCAGGTTATTGCCGCCGGAGATTATGATCAGGATTTCCCGGCTTATTTTGTGACGCAGGCCTTTTTTGAAGTTTTGGCCGCTTCGGTGTCCTTTCACATGGAAGAGCCTCCTGCGTGGCTTTGGGAGAGGCGTTATCCGGGGATGGGAATCGTTTATAATCGCGAAGGAATTATCCGAGAAAACTTTGCATCGGATATTGACAAAGTATTTATCGGATTAGGGTATGGCCACGGCCGATTTGATAATCTTTTTGAAAAATTAAAAAACACAAAAAGTGCTGCCAAAGGCGAAATAAGCTGGAAGGAAGGCGAAGTTATTCCTCCTGATTATGAAGGCAAGAGTTGGTGGGGTGCTCATCTTACGCGTGATTACAAAACGCTTGATAAAAAAAGCCTCGGTATCGATGAGCGGCCGCCGCTGATAATTCTTTCCGGGTTTCTCGGCGCCGGCAAAACCAGTTTTCTGCAGCATTTTATTGAATATCAAACACAGCGCAGCCGGTTTGTCGCGGTTATTCAGAACGAAATCGGCGCGATCGGACTGGACGGAAAACTTCTGGACTACACGGTTACGGAAATTGACGAGGGGTGCGTTTGCTGCAGTCTTGTGGGTAACCTGAAACAGGCGGTTCAGGGAATTTTATCTGAATTTCAGCCGGATTTCGTTATCCTGGAAACAACAGGCGCGGCCAATCCGCTGAACCTCATTGACGAGATCAACGAAATAGCATCGCTGGTTCGCTATGACTCTGCCGTAACCGTGGTTGACGCGCTCAATTTTGACTATGCGCTGGATAATTTTTCCATTGCCGCCGACCAGATACGGGCTGCCAATGTTCTGTTACTTAATAAATGCGATCTTGTCGAGGACGAAAAAAAGAAAAAAATCCACGAGCAACTCAGGAATATAAACCCGCCCGCCATTGTCTTCACAACCATCAGGGGTGATTTAAACCCATCTCTGATTTTTGATACGGGAAACCCTTTGGATGAAAAAGAAAAACTCCGCGCAGGTTTAGGATCCGAGTTACCGGTGTTTGGCGTCCATGTTCATGACGGATTATGGTGTAAAACTCTGGACATCCCTCGTCCGCTTGATCGGGAGCAATTTCTTTCGGCCGTGAAATCTCTGCCGCGCATGGTTTTTCGAGTCAAAGGCATTGTCGAATTTTCTGGTGATCCAGCCCCGGTGGTTTTTCAGTACGTTGCCGGCCGGTTTGAAATATCACAATGCCCGCCCTTTTCCGGGAAAGAACGTTTTTTGACTTTCATTGGCCAGGGGCAAGACGCAGAACTCAAAGATAAAATAGGTAAAACCGGAATTCTTTTTGATTAACCGCGAAAAGCAGGTTGATTAGGTTTTACAAGCGTCGGTTAGGGATCGAAAATAAGAATAAACTTACTGCAAGCACTACTAAATGTATCTGCGTGTAAAAAAATCTTTGCTGTATTGATTTATGTTTCCTGGTCATTCCGGCTCAGGCCGGAATCAGGAAATTATTTGTCCCGGCTCCCGGCACTTGCGCCATTAATAGCATTTGGCGGGAAGACAGCTATAAGAATGTTTGCATCGCATAAGGTTGTGGTTGCAGCGTCAGGCGCCGCCTGCCGCTGCAACCCTTGTCCGAAAATCGTTCTTTACGCGGTTTTGCTGCCAAGATTGAAAGAACGAACCTGTTCCAATTTACGCCAGATCAAAACGATCCAGATTCATGACCTTGTTCCAGGCCGCCACAAAGTCCTGCAGGAACTTCTCCTGTGAATCCTGGCAGGCGTAAACCTCGCGATGGCCCGAAGCTGTGAGTTCGACCCGAAAGTCAAATCAACGCGGGTGCCTGTCCACTTGAGCTCGCCGCTCTTCCGGTCCCGCCCTTCGAACACGTCCGCGTCTTTGGATGAGGCCTTCCACCCGGTGCCCATATCCAGCAGGTTCACGAAGAAGTCGTTGGTGAGCGTCCCGTGCCGTGTGGTGAATACGCCATGTTGAGACCCGCCGAAATTCGCGCCCAGAACGCGCAGGCCGCCGATTAACACGGTCATCTCGGGCGCGGTGAGCGTTAGAAGCTGTGCCTTGTCCACCAGCATCTCCTCGGCCGATACGGCGTACTTTTTCTTTTGATAGTTTCGGAACCCGTCGGCTTTCGGTTCGAGTACGGCAAAAGAAGCCACGTCGGTTTGTGCCTGAGAGGCATCCATGCGACCCGGCGCGAAGGGAACCGTTATTTTGTAACCGGCGTTTATCGCCGCCTGCTCCACGCCCGCCGAGCCGCCTAAAACGATCAGGCCGGTAAGCGAAACTTTTTTATCGCCTGCCTGTTCTTTGTTGAACGCTTTCTGGATGCGTTCCAGGACTTTAAGCACGCGGGCGAGCTTTTCTGGCTCGTTGACCTCCCAATCCTTCTGAGGTGCCAGGCGAATGCGGGCGCCGTTGGCGCCGCCGCGCATGTCGGAGCCGCGGAAGGTGTATGCCGATGCCCAGGCGACTGAAACCAGATCCGACACGGAAAGGCCGGAAGCCAGGATTTGTTTCTTCAGGGACGTGATATCCGACTTGTTGATCAATTTATGATTCACGGCCGGAATGGGGTCTTGCCAGATCAACACTTCTTTAGGCACTTCCGATCCGAGGTAAAGCGCGCGCGGTCCCATGTCGCGATGCGTCAGCTTGAACCAGGCTCGGGCGAATGCGTCGGCAAATTCCTTCGGATTGGCCAGGTAGCGCCGCGAGATCGCCTCGTAAATCGGATCGAAGCGCAGCGAAAGATCCGCTGTGGTCATCATCGGGCGGAGCTTTTTGGACGGGTCATGCGCGTCTGTGACCATATCTTCTTCTTCCACATTTTTGGCCAGCCACTGATGCGCGCCTGCCGGGCTTTTGACCAGTTCCCACTCGTATTTGAAAAGCACCTTCAGATATCCCATGTCCCATTTCGTCGGGTTTGGTTTCCAGGCCCCCTCGATGCCGCTCGAAATGGTATCGCCGCCTTTGCCAATTTTGAAGCTACTTTTCCAACCGAGTCCCTGTTCTTCGAGAGGCGCACCTTCCGGCTCAGGACCCACATGGGTCGCGGGGCCGGCGCCATGGCACTTGCCGAATGTGTGCCCGCCGGCGACGAGGGCGACGGTTTCTTCATCATTCATGGCCATGCGCGCGAAGGTTGTGCGGACGTCATGGCCGGAGGCGACCGGGTCGGGGTTGCCGTTGGGCCCCTCGGGGTTGACGTAGATAAGGCCCATCTGCACGGCGGCGAGCGGGTTTTCGAGATCCCGTTCACCCGAGTAGCGCTTGTCGCCAAGCCAGGTATCTTCGCTGCCCCAGTAGATGTCCTCTTCCGGCTCCCAGACATCCACACGTCCGCCGGCGAAACCGAAAGTTTTAAACCCCATCGATTCTAGAGCGCAATTGCCGGCAAGAATCATCAGATCGGCCCAGGAGATTTTCTTGCCATATTTCTGCTTGATGGGCCACAAAAGCCGGCGCGCCTTGTCGAGGTTAACGTTGTCGGGCCAGCTGTTAAGCGGTGCCAGACGCTGGGAGCCGGTGTTTCCGCCGCCGCGGCCGTCGCCCATGCGGTAGGTTCCGGCGCTGTGCCACGCCATGCGGATGAAGAGCCCGCCGTAGTGGCCCCAGTCGGCCGGCCACCATTCCTGCGAGTCGGTCATGAGCGCATAGAGGTCTTTCTTCACGGCCGCTAGATCCAGTTTTTTAAACTCTTTGGCGTAGTCAAATGCTTCACCCATCGGATTGCTTTTATGCGTGTGCTGGTGAAGAATCCTCAGATTCAATTGATTCGGCCACCAGTCACGATTCGAGGTGCCGCCGCCGGAAATTGTTTTTTTCATCCTGCCCGTTACCGGACACTTGCTTTCTTCTGTCATAATGTTTTCTCCTTTCATGGTTATAACTGATCAAAAACGATACACAACTTACTTAGACTCAAGAATCTAGCGCAACACTTTGGTATTC
>DSAV01000171.1 GCA_011046295.1 Deltaproteobacteria bacterium
AACTGAAACTACCTGGGGCCAATTTAAAAATATTCTGACCTCATTTGCACTTGGCTCTCAGTTTGATCTTAAAACAGCTGCATGACTTTTTACGAGGTCATCAAATATGACAAATTGTTGAACGTATGATTCTGGTCAACTTTATCCGTTCCATGAATTCTGCCTATCTCTGCAAGCTTTGGCTCAGAAAGCATATTGATGAACATCTCGTTGCTTTTCTTTCGCAGAAATCCTTTTTTGCCAAACATTACTCCACCACTTTTTTTATTTTTTCTCAAAAACAGCCAGTGAAAAATTAACCATTTTTTGGTGCTGCTACCTCGCAGTTAATACCAAAGACCATCATATAGTTTCATAACACGCCGAGCTATTATTTCCCACGGATAATCCCTAACTGAATTTCTGGCATTACTTGACATAGCCGACCGCACTTCTTCGTTAACCATATAAATAATCCTAGAGCGAATCTCATTGACACAATCTCGTTGGACCACAAAACCATTTTCACCGTCTCTTACCAAATCTTTTGCCCCAACCTTATCACTGATAATTACCGGCAAACCTGCTGCCATAGCCTCTGTAACAACCATGCCAAAGGTATCAAAACCGGATAGCAGAGCCAGGATATCTCCGGCCTGGTAAATCCGTGCAATATCGCTGCAGACCCCGGCAAATATCACATTGCTGCCGATCCCCAACTGGTCTGCCATGGACTCATATTTTTTTATATTTCCTTTGCCTGCTACCAATACCTTAATGTCATGATTAGTATTTATTTTTTTAATGAGGGAAACGGCCTTTAACAAATTATCAAGCCCTTTCAGTTCGTAGTTCATTCCGACAAACAAAACAAGCATATCGGTATCTTGAATGCCGAATTCTTTTCTCACTTCCTGACGGACCGCTACGTCTTTTTTTTTAAATTTTTCAACGTCGACACCGGGATGAACAACATGAATTTTGTCAGGATCAACCTGATATTCTTCAAGCATCTTTTCCTTGGCCAGATTGGACACCGGCATAAAAATGCGGCAATTGCCTGACTCAAAAAATCTCCTCTCAACACAGCATGTGGTCCGATCGAACAGACTCAACCGCTTTTTCCCCCTTATTTCCCTCACCCAAATGCGGTGCGGGATGAAATGCAGTGTGCAGATATCAGCCTTAAAAATCCGGTCATGGGTGTGGACCAAATCAAAGTCCATGGAGGCGATTTTTCTGTTGGCAAAATAAGCAAAACTGATTGTCGTCATCCACTTGGGGAAAGCAATAATGGGCACCTTGTGAAAGGTGATTTTATCAGACTGTTTTCGCCATTGATTGGCAAAAACGTGAATATCATAATCAGGCTTCTGTGCAAGCCGTTCAGTCAGTTCGCTGACAAACAGTTCCCCTCCCCCGACCAATCCATACTTGGGCACCACAACGGCAATCTTTTTCTTTGAAGCTTTCAAAAACTAAACCTCATCGAGGGAGCGGTTACCAACTACAGCGATGGTTGCAAAGGACACACAGAGAAGCATCTCCAGAAAATGCATGAACACGACATTAAAAAGACCGTAAATTGCAAAGGCGATAAATGTTGCGGTCACGCAGTATCCATAAGACCGACGCATCGGGCCGCCTGATTCACCCGCAACCCGGAAGCACATCTTAAACGCCGTAAGCAAAATACCTACAAAAAGGGCAAATCCCACCAGCCCTGTCCTGACAGCCACACTCATCCACATGTTGTGAGGGCTGGTCACCTGGACACTCTTATGCAATATTTCTTCGGGCACCTGCGACCTGTAATGCTCATGATCGATAAACTTGCTGTTTCCAAACGTATCAATGCCGAAGCCGATCCCCCGCAAGGGATGCTCTTTGACGACAAGGTAAGAAATGTAATTGATCGTCAGCCTGTCAGTATAAGTGCCGCCAACAATGCCACCTCTGAACTTTGTTAATGTTACGCCGCCTAGAATTAACGCAAGGCCGACAAATAGCAACAGAACTTTTTTCCGATGCCAGAACAAAACCCCAACAGCGAAGGGCATGGCCACAAGTATTGCCCGTGTCTGCACCACAAAAGTGGTCAAAACCAGGGTGAGCAGACAGAATGCCAAGATGGATTTAGATATCCACCTTTTTTCAAACTGGATCAGAAACAATGACAGGATTGCGGCGTACATTGACATGAAGCCGAGCGGCCCCACCGGCAACTGATGGTTCGGAATGATCAGCCGCCTTGTTAAGGACTGGTTCCCCTTGACATAAAACACAAACATCTCATCCATTGCCGAAACGGTGACGGAAATTACGATGATCCAAAATAGAATGCGCAGTTTTTTCGGAGTATTAAAGAATGCGACAAGTATGCAGAATAATGCAATGTATTCCAATAAATGACTCCGGAAGTCATGCACGCTTGTTTCAACGTCTATGGCCCAAAAAAGGCTGAGGAATGACCAAAAAACGAAAAGAGCAACCGGCAGCGTGAGGGGCGTTTTCAGAAAGCTGTAATCCCTGTTCTTTATCAGATAGGCAATTGCCAGAACCAGCCCGAGATAGTAGGCTGCCTCGCGTATTGACGTGGTGTGCGGGAATGGATTGAAAAAAACAAATATACCGATGACAACCAGAACCGCGTCCGGAATCTTTTCCCAGGTTTTTTGTTTAAGTGTAAGTATCTTGCCACCGTCCACGTTTGCAACCGTATCTTCCATTAGCCATTAACCGTTCTGTAAAATTGTTTTGATTTTTTGTCTTACGGCGGGAAACACCTCCTCAACCGTCAGCTCTTCCATACAACGGCTCCGCATACTGCCTTGGCATCCCGTCTCCTTGCACGGTAAACAGAGAAAACCTTTTGTCACGACCCGATGTCCGCTCCCTTTCGGAGCCCATGTATCAGCAGCAGAGGGGCCATAAAGGCTTATGGTCGGGGTGCCGACCGCAGCGGCAATATGCACTCCAGCACTATCCACGCCTAGAAACAGTGTGCATGCCTGCAGCAAGGCCGGTAAAGTTTCCAAGGATGTCTTCCCGGCAAAGTTAAAAACATTTTGACCGCACCGGTCAACAATTTCCTGGGCCCGGTGCCGTTCATCCAGCGAGCCGGTGATAACAAACGTTATGTCGAACTCTTTGGAGAGCTGCGCTATCAAGTCAACAAACTTTTCAGCTCCCCATTCCTTATATTGCCAGAGTGAAAAAGGCTGGATTGCCAGGATCGGCTTATCAGCCGGCACGTTTTCTTCCTGCAAAAGTTTAGCTACTTCATCAGCCTTTTCCTTGGTCGGTGATATTTCAGGATTGAGGTTTTCGGTCGTGATTCCATATGCTGCGATGGTATCAAGATAATATTCTGCAATGCTCTGATTCATTTTTCCTAGTGGCTTAACAAGATGAGTAAACAGCCGCTTCCGCCAAAATATACCAACGTATGTATACCTCCCAATCCGTTGTTTGGCACGAGACAGATAAGCTAAGATCGCTCCTCTACTGCCCGTTCGAAGGTCGATGGCCAGATCGAACCGAAACCCACGCACGCGCTGCCAGAACTTTTTCTGATATGTGATCTCCTGCCACAAACTTCGTTTTTCTTTGTCGATAGTGATAACATCATCCACCCACCGGCAAGCATACACCAGCCCAGCCGCCTTTTTCTGGACTGCCATTACAATTGCGGCATCTGGAAATGCCTCCTTCAGTGCCCTTGCAGAGGGGAATGTATATACGACATCCCCAATATCCCCAAGCTGGATCAGCAAGATACTCCGCAGATTATCTTTCTGAAGCCCGTTTCCTTTTACATAAACATTTTCACGAATTGAACCGGGCAGAAAGGAGTTAAGGATTGCCTTCCTGAACGATTCACGGGAACATAAAGATGCATATCGCAAGGCAGCTGCACGATATTCTGAAATCTCAGCATCTTTCATAATATGTGCCTTTTCCAGAGAATGCTGCAAAGATTTGCTGTCACCTGATCGGAAAAGCAGTCCAAGGTGGTGCGTCATTACACGTTTTGAAAGGAGTCCTTCATCGGAGGCAATAACCAACTTGCCGGCCGCGGCCGCCCTGGCAAGCACTCCGCTTGAACCGAAATGCTTTATATAAGGCAATACAACCGCATCGCTGGCACAAAAACACAACTCTTCCTCTTCATCGGAAACATACCGGTTTAAAACTTTGGCTATTCCGCGCTTTTCCAGTTCTTCAAGCCCTTCAAGCAACCCGCGATCATGTGTAACTTTTCCGGCACACAACAGCAACAGTTGTCGATCAGGGGGGGGAGCATCAAGCAAAGACCTGATTATAACATGCAGTCCCTTTCGTCGAGTGCCGATACCGTAATTTAGAACAACAAACTTATCAGATGAAATATCCAGTCTGTTTCTTGCCTCAAGCCTGTCATGCGTGAAGTTTCCGCTCCACGGGTCCGGCAGAAAGTAAAAATCAACATCCCGATATTTTTTTGCTGCACCTTCCGACAGGTATTCATCAAGCAGGTAAATTCTTTTAAACCATTGCTGATTACAAAGCCTCCAAAAGCCGAACGCCTTGATAATATTGCCCACTGGCCAAAATGAATTTGCCAGAAACCGGGGGCGGAAATAAACGCCGTTCAAACGCCCCTGTAAAATCTTAGGCGGCAAAATGCCAAGCGCTGCAAAACGGAGGCAACTGGAGGCAATTTCATCAAAGTTGTTCATGAATACTTCATGGGTTTTACTTGCAGCGAAGCACTCGGCAAGGGCCTTTATTTTGCTGCCGCCACGCCATTTTCCCTCTGTATCGAAGACGGACATGATGTCAATAGATTTGCGAAGGTGTGCCAAAGCATCCTCAATCATCCCTTTTGCTTGCGGACGATAGTCAACGGCAAGCGTCAGCCTGAAGCCGTTGCCAAGCAGATCCTCCGTAATGTAACGCAACCAGCTGAGATGGTGACCTTCGACCCGTGGCTCAAAAATTAGTATATGCGGTTGGAATAATTTCCTCATTCAATAAAAAATAAATAATTTCAGCTAATTACAATTTAATTTATAGCAAAAACAACCTGCCTCATCGAATTTTCCTTTATACAATCAGTTGTTTCGCGGACATGGTCATCAGTGGCTCACCGGCAAATCGAAGATCTTGTACGGGCACTCGTCGCCGATGGCGCTGATTTTGACGATCAAAATATTCAAACAGCAATCCTTCTATAACAGGAAACGGGGCCGCTTGTCATGCGTTACGACGATTAACCCGCCTGCCCGACTCCCAAAGCTTGGCGTATTTAAAAAAGATGTTGACCGCATTGCAGACCGCCTGGACGAAACCTTCTTTGCCATCCAGAAATCCGCACCGCAATAAATAATTATACACAAATGCCCAGGTCGACCGGGATACCGCTTGGAATAACGAACCCTTCCGGCTGGTTCTAGCCAGTTCCGTTGCTCCGGCCGAGGAATAGCTGTTGATCTTGGCCAGAGTATGGGCAAGATCACGGTTGGCATGGTGGACAATCACGCCTCGCAACGCGCCCACTGCCCCTTGGACCTCCAAACCCTCATGCACTAGGCGGTCGTTCATCCGACATTTGGTTTTATCGAACAGTCGCACCACCCGGTCCGGCCACCAGCCAGCGCGTTTGAGCCAGCGACCACAGAAAAAATTCTGGCGCGGCAGGCTGTAGGCACTATGGATAGGATCACGTAGCACCGCCGCGATTTCCCAGACGGTATCCGGTGGAATGCGTTCGTCCGCATCCAGAACCAAGACCCAACGCTCGCGGCACTGGTCAATGGCAAACTGCTTCTGCTGGCCAAACCCCCGCCACGGTTCGATGAAAACCCGCGCCCCATATTCCCTAGCAATCTCCGCGGTCCGGTCAGTGCTGCCGGAATCAACCACCACCACGTCGGCGGCGAATAAGACGCTCATCAGACAATCGGCTAGCCGGTCCTCCTCGTTCAGGGTGATAATGGCCACAGAGAGCGGAAACTTTCGATTCGCATTCAAATCGATACCTTCGCTGCATTTGGCCTGCTACTGCCCGAACCAACATTTTTCTTGGCTCGGGCATGCCCCTCGAAAATCCCGCTTTTGTGCAGGCCAGAAAAATTGATGAGCAAGTCATACTCAGCGGTTCGCTGTTCTCTGACAAAATCCTTCAACCGCCTTTTCCCAAAAAAGGGAAGGAGGTGTGGTGTGGATATTTCAACTGGGTTCTTACTCAATTCTTTTTGCCTCATCGATTAACATAACAGGGATATCATCCTTGATCTCGTACATTAACTTACACTTATCACAGATCAATCCGTCCTTTGTATCGTTCAGTCTGATTTCGCCTTTACATTTGGGACAGGCCAGAATCTCCAAAAGTTCTTTGCTAATCACGATAACTCCTTAATTGGACGCAGATTTGCGCTGATACACGCTGAAAAATATTTGTGAACTTAGCGCGCCCTTCGGGCGGACTTTTTGACAGGATTAACGGGATTTACATGATTTCTTTAATTTTCTCATATCCTGATTATCCTGTATATCTTGTCAAAAAAAAGAAAATTCCTATACTATCAAGTTACCTTTTTCAGAAAAAAACATAGCAAAATTTATTATAATCTCCCCAACTATATTTTCAGTCCTTTTCAGTCCTTTCGACTATGTCCCTGAGGTAGGTATCCTGTTCAAATTCTTCTCTGGACTTCAGCCGGAGAGGTTCTAATTTCGTCAAGCACTCGCAGAGTCTTTCCAAGCGCCTCTCTATGCCGCTGAATTCTTCTTTCATACTTCCGCTCCTTTAGTATGTCCTCCCTCTGTTTACGTAAAACAGGCAAAAAATCAAAGTATCGACTGAGGACATTAGCCTCAAACTCAATCCGGGTATACTTATTTTCTTCATGGAGAAGGATGCCGTCTTTTATAATTTTGTACTGAAGCTCCAAGGGAGCGGCGCTTAAATTGATAACGTCTATTTTGTCGGTCCTGAGGATATTTGCAAGTTCATGCGCAACTTGATAGATAAATTTCGAATCGGGCCGCGAGGCGCATAGAATGGCAATGTCGTAATCACTTAAGGAACCGGCTTTCCCAAGCGCCCTCGATCCAAATATATAGGCAAGTAAGAAACCTTTCTCTTTAACGTATTCTTTCAGTTTGTTAATAGCTCGATCCTGTTCCATTATTCGCCTAGAATTGATATTCATCATAACTCACGAATGAACACTATACTAAATTTTTGTCGTAACCGCCTGTAAAACCTCTTCTACCTCAATCTGTTGCATACATTGCGGATTAGTGCATTTCTTTTTAAAACAGGGACTACAAGAAATCCTTTTCCTTAGCACCACATGGCCATCCCCAAATGGTCCCGTGCGCCAGGGGGCGGTAGGGCCAAAAAGGGCTACTACCGGCGTCCCCACGGCCGCAGCTATATGCATGGGGCCGGTATCGGTCGTCACCATCACCCGACTAAGGCTATAAAGATACCCTAGTTCCCGTAGATTAGTCTTGCCACAGAGATTAACCGCCTTTTCCTGCATCTGTTCCATAATTGACTGAATCTCGGCGTCATCTTCTCTGCCGCCGGTAAAAACAACCGTGAGCTTAAATTCCCTTATACAATGATCGGCCAGCAGGGCAAACTTTTTTTTATCCCAGAGCTTGCTCTTCCATTTGGCTATAGGGTTAATGGCCACAAAAGGCCCTTCGATCCGCTCATTTTCTAATAGCTTTCTTATGGAATGCCGATCAGCATCTGAGATGGGAATCGGGAAGTAATAACCATCTGGCTGTGCGCCCAGATATTTTGCCAGATTCATGTAACGCAGAATAGCATGTTCTTCGATATCATACGGAGGGACCTTTTCGTTCAAAAAAACAGAACTCCCCTCATCTCCCCGGGCGTAGCCGATTTTTCGCTTGCCCCGGGCGAGAAAAATCAAAAGCCCGCTTTTTAAAAGAGCGTGCAGGTCGAGAACGATATCGTATTCAGTATCTCTTAGTTCATGAATGAATGATTTTATCTCGCTTATAGCCTTTTTTCTATTACCTGCGTGGCCGAGGGCCTTAAGCCAGCTTTTGCGTTTTGACACAATCAGGCGATCCAGTAAAGGATGTTCATGGAGCAAACTGGAAGCCGCTTCCTCTACCAGCCAACTAATCTGGGCTGATGGGAACTTCTCACGCAATGCGTAGAGGACAGGCAGAGAATGGACTACATCGCCGATAGCGCTTAATTTGACGATGAGGATATTCATATCTCACCGCAAAGATCGCGGAGACCGCAGAGTATCAGGCCATAGGCCTGCCGTAGGCAGGAAAATTTTAACAATTCTCTGGATGCCGTCTTTATAATAGCCACGCCAATAATCGTCTCTGTTATCTTATATTCAAACATCTCTGGACAGCTCGGCTATCCCCTCTTTGGAAAAGAGCCCCTTTTTCCAAAGGGGGGAAAAATTATATACCCACACAATTCCCGGAAGAATCCCCTTCTATATTCATCTCTGCGGCCTCTGCGTTCTGGTTTATTGTTGTCAAGTTTTTAAATGATCTTTTTATCAGTAATCTTAGCTGTGGCACCTTGCCCGACCCTGGTAATTCGAGGGTCTCAATAGAGCCCTGATCTTGCTTAATCGG
>DSAV01000029.1 GCA_011046295.1 Deltaproteobacteria bacterium
CTTGCGGATAAGCTGCTCCAGCTCTTTGTCAATTTCGGCGATTTGCTTTTTGAGTTCTTTTAAAAGATGAGCATGGGCATCGGTGATTAAGGTAACCTGAACCACATGCCGTTTATACGCCCCCAGAGAGTTCTGCAGCGCCGTGCTTTGTTTCACAAACTGTTCTCTGGCAGTCAGAAGATGCCGGATTTTTTCGATAATTTCTTCTTTCGGCTGCCAGAAACGAAGCTCATCACGAAAGCGATACGCATATTCAGCGATCTGACGGCTGTCTACGGGGTCGGTCTTGTGGCCGATGGGATCAAAGGCTCTTTTTACCTTCAGCGGCGGCTCGACACTTACTTTATAACCCTGGGAAACCAGAAAGTGGGCAATGCCTTCGCCATATACGCCGGTGGCTTCCATGCAGAGAATGCTGTTTTTTCTATTTATGCCCTGTTCAGTAAGCCAGGAGACGAAAGCATTGAATCCATCGAAGGTGTTTTCCCAACCTTCTTTGGTAACTACCGGTTTTCCCGGGAATTGATAAATGCTGGCGACAAAGTTATCCGCAGCGATATCAATGCCGACAAAATAAATGTTCTTTGTCATTGAGAAATCCTCCTGCAAGGGTTTTTGCCGAACAGTGATGATACGAGCTTTCTCCATTAATAGCCGGCTGAAACAGCGGCGATAACACTATCTAGCTTTAATCATCCAAAGAGGTGGGCCTTCTTCGCGATATAAGTTTTGCTTTTGAGGCGCCATAGGCTTAATCAACTCTTTGTTCGGCGTTTATTAATAACTTCATCCCATTATACTATTTGTGCCTTACATGGTACAAGTAGAGTCTAATGGAGGATTGGACGCGAAAATTAGTGAATTGCTTAACATGTGGACAGGCAGGCCGCACTTGGAGGCATGGGAAGATGTTGTTGATAAATTTCATAATCCGCCGCGGCAGGTTTGCGTGGCTGTTGTGGGCAAGTATGTTAATCTCACAGATTCATATAAAAGCCTCAACGAAGCGCTGGTTCACGGAGGCATTGCCAATAATTGCCGCGTAAATTTAAAATTTGTTGATTCCGAAAAAATAGAAAAAGAAGGAACGGATAAACACCTTGCCGATGTTGACGCCATACTGGTGCCGGGAGGTTTCGGCGACCGCGGTATCGAAGGGATGATTATGGCCGTCCGTTACGCGCGGGAAAATAAAATCCCCTATTTCGGGATTTGTTTAGGGATGCAGATGGCCGTGGTTGATTACGCGAGAAACGTGTGCGGGTTTAAAGATGCCAACAGCTCGGAATTTAACGCGAAAACTCCTTATCCGGTAATTGATTTGCTTCCTGAACAACGCAAAGTTAAAGAAAAAGGCGCTTCCATGAGATTAGGCGCGTGGCCTTGCGCTGTGGAACAGGACTCTTTCGCTCATGAAGCTTATGGGCAAAAAGAAATTTCGGAAAGACACCGCCATCGCTACGAATTCAATAATGAGTATAAGAAAAAATTAACGGATAAAGGATTGCGCATAACAGGAATTTCGCCGGATGGCAATTTGGCGGAAATTGTCGAAATAAAAGACCATCCGTGGTTTTTAGGATGTCAATTCCATCCGGAATTCAAGTCCAAACCGACAAAACCTCATCCCCTGTTTAGAGAATTTATTGAAGCGGCGTCAAAGAGTAACCGCGGGAAATCAGGCTGTTAATCTTTACGCGTATTCCCAAAAACATCTTCTTGCCAAACAGCGATTAATTTGTGTAGAAGTATAAGTCTGAATTATGAGCGCCAAGGAACAGCAGAAAAGAACAGATTTCGAAAGAATATTCCACCCCCAGAGGCTGGCCATAGTTGGCGTATCCACGGACGGCGGTGCCCGTGGTTTCGGCATCGGTATGCTTGTGGGTCTGCAGGCAATGAAATTTGAAGGGGAAATATTTCCGGTCAATCCCAAAGGCGGAAATTATGCCGGCTTGAACTTTTACAAAAAAATTGAAGATATTCCAGGGCAAATTGATTTCGCGATTATCGCCGTGGCCGCCAAAGACGTGCCTCAGGCTCTGGAAGCGTGCAGGAAAAAAGGCGCGGCGGGCGCGGAAATTCTTTCCGCGGGTTTCAGTGAATTGGGCACAGAAGAGGGCAAACTTTTAGAGAATAAAATACGTGAAGTCGCGGCAAAAGGCATCCGTGTTGTGGGGCCGAATTGTTTTGGCATTTACTGCCCCCGCAGCGGACTGACGCTCTTGCCGGGTCCTGATCTTTCGCGCCAGAGCGGCCCCGTGGCTTTTCTTTCGCAAAGCGGCGGCATGGCCATCGATTTGGCGCATAAAGGAAAATGGATGGGTCTGAACTTCAGCAAAGTAATCAGTTTTGGCAACGGCGCTGATCTGCGGGAAGTGGACCTCCTTAACTACCTTGCCGATGACGCGGAAACCGGCATTGTCGGCATGTACATGGAAGGCATTAAAGACGGAGACGCTTTTTTTCAGGCGATTAAGAAAACGACGGAGAAAAAACCGGTCGTTGTCTGTAAAGGAGGGCTTTCCGCCGCGGGGCAAAGAATGGTGGTGAGCCACACGGCTTCGATGGGCGGCAGCCGCCTTATCTGGCAATCGGTGTTAAGGCAGGTCAACGCGATTCAGGTGCAGGATCTGGAAGAATTGGCCGAAGCTTGCCTGGCTTTTTGTTTTTTACCTCAAAAAGTTTTTCAGCGCTTATCAATTGTGGGCGGCGGCGGCGCGCTGGGTGTTACCGCCTGCGATGCCGCGGAAAATTTCGGAATGGAAGTTCCGCCGCTTGCAAAAAATATAAGAGAGAGCGTCGAAAATTTATTGCCGAAACCCGGCTCCAGCGGCACAAACCCTATCGATGTGGCCAATCCTTTTGTTGAGCCGAAAATTTTAAAAGAAGTGCTGCGCACGGCCGCTGCGGATGAGCAAATAGATCTGCAAATAATAGTTTCCCTTCTGTATCATTATAAAACGATGGCGCGCATGCTGGGGAAACCCATAGCGCAGGTTGCGCCTTACCGGGAACTCGCGGAATTGCTAGGCGGTGTCGCTAAAGACAGCGGCAAGCCCATTGTGGTGGTGCTGGCCAATTCCAAGCGGGGAGTGGATGATCTGGATATTGTCGAGATGCTGGCGTTGGCGCGGCGGGAGTTTCTGGAACGTGGTTTGCCTGTTTTTGATGATTTACATGAAGCCATCCGGGCGATCAATCATGTAAACACCTATTATGAAAAGAGGCAAAAAAATGAGCGGTAATGCTGTGGTAAAAATAATCAATTCAGCTATGAGTGAAGGCCGAAATTGTCTTTCTGAATACGAGGCAAAGCAGGTGCTTGCTTTTTACGGATTGCCAGTGACCAGGGAAGTTCTCATTAATAATGTAGATGAGTTTAAAAGCGCGGCGCGGCAAATAGGATATCCTTTGGCAATGAAAGGATGCTCTTCTGACGTCGCCCATAAAACAGAGAAGGGGTTAATCCATCTGGGCGTAAATAATGAAAAGGAGGCGCTGGCCGCATTTGCGGAAATCAAAAAGAAATTAGGGAAAAAAACCGGCGCTGTTCTGGTACAGGAAATGGTACGTGGCAGCCGTGAGCTGGTCATGGGCATGACGCGTGATGAGCAATTCGGTCCGTGCGTCATGTTCGGGCTGGGAGGAATTTTTACCGAGATTCTCCGGGATGTTTCTTTTCGCAAATCGCCGCTTAAGGAAAGCGATGCAATGGAAATGATGCGCGAGATTCGGGGATGCAAAATTATCGACGCTTTCCGCGGCATGGCGGCGGCGGATCAAAAAATGCTGGCCTCAATGCTTGTCGCGTTAGGACGCATCGGCCTGGATTTCGAGCGCGTGCGTGAAATCGATCTCAACCCAGTAATTATTAGCGGCCCAAAACCGGTTGTGGTCGATGCCCTGATTATTATTGGTTAATATTATTGGAGGCTTTGACCGGCATGATTGCCGTTATCGGCTTGAGAAAAGAAATGGTAACCGTTTCGTCCATGTGCCTTGACATGATACATGCCGATGTCGGCATTTTTCATCAGGATGTCCACATCATGCGCATCATCCGGGTAAACTGCAACCCCTATACTGATAGTGGCAGTTATTGAATGTCCGTCGCATATAAAAGGATGTTGGAAAGATTCCAGAATTATTTTTGCCACTTCCAAGGCATCTTCGTTTCTTTCTATCGCCGGCAAAAGAAGGATAAACTCATCGCCGCCCAGGCGCGAAAGAGTGTCGTTTTTACGTAATCTCGTTGTCAGGCGAAGAGATATTTCTTTAAGCAGTTCGTCGCCCACCATGTGTCCGAAAGAGTCGTTGACGCTTTTAAAATTATCCAAATCCATCATCATCAACGCCAGCTTCTGCTCATTCCTTTTGGCCTGTGCTACAGCCATTTTCAGGCGGTCCATTAAAAGCATTCTGTTGGGCAGGCCGGTGAGAAGGTCGTGGGTGGCAATGTAGTTGAGTTGCTCTTCAGTCCGTTTACGTTGTGTTATATCATGACCTACCCCGCGGAAACCGATAACTTTACCCTGGCTATCCAGTTTGGGAAAAACGGATAAATCGAAGAAAGTTACTGTGCCGTTCGGCCGGATAAATTCAAAGGGGAAATTTGTCGTTGGCTCGCTTGTATCATAAACCTGCCGGAATATTTTATAGACTTCATCGGCATTTTCATTATCTATAAAAGATTTATAGTTCAGGCCAATCAGCCGCTCCAGCGTTAAGCCGGTGCTACGGACTACGGCATCATTAATAAAAACAACATTGCCGGCGAGGTCGATTTCAAAATACCATTCATCTACTTCGTCGATGATGGTTCTGTATCTTTCCTCCGATTGGCGTATGGTTTCCTCCATTTTTCGGCGTTCGGTAACATCATGTGAAACGCCGCGGAAACCGATAATCTTTCCTGCAGCGTTCCTTATAGGCGACGCGGACGTTTCGGCGAACAAAGTAGTTTTGTCTTTTTTGATAAATTCAAAATCTACTGTCCTCACCGGTTCGCCGGTTTTGTAGATGTTATTGTAAATTTTATACAATGCTTTTACATTTGCTTCATCGGTAAAAACACTGTAATGTTTTCCAATCAATTCTTCCTTGGCAAATCCGAGACCTGTATGCATTGCGGGGTTAACGTATGTTAAATTTCCGGCAAGATCCACCTCGAAGTAGCTTTCCTGCATCGTCTCCAGAATAGTCCGATATTTTTCTTCCGATTGTCGGATGGTTTCCTCCATCTGCCGACGTTGCGTTACATCGCGGCTGACTCCCCGGAAACCGATTGGTTTTTCATCCTTGTCCCTGGCCAGAGATACGGATGTTTCGTAAAATGCTTTTTCCCCGTTGTATTTGAAAATTTCCACGTCCATCAGCCGGATTGGCTTTCCCGTGCGGTAAAGTTCGTTGAATGTTTGAAACATTTTTTTCGCGTTGTCTTTATCGACAAGTTTCGTGTAATGCATTCCGATAAATTCTTCTTTCGGGTATCCCGTGTTTCTGCATTCGGCGTCATTGACAAAGGTAAAAGTTCCCTTTATATCCAATTCAAAGTATCCTTCGTCCATATCCTCAAGGATCGTGCGGTATTTTTCTTCGCTTTCTTTGAGCTTTTCCAGCGCGGCTTCCTTTTGAGCTTCTATCTGTTTGCGCTCGGTTATGTCACGGATGTTCATAACAAAACCAGCAACAGACGGGTTATCCAAAAGATTCTTGCCCAGTCCCTCAAAAAGGCGCACGGAGCCATCTTTAGGCAGCAGGCGGAATTCATTGGGTATAACTGCATCTTCTAATTGAATAGCCCTGCTATAATCATGGGCAGCGCGTTGCAGGTCATCCTGGTGAATAAAATTAAAAGCAGTTACACCGATTAGTTCTTCAGGCGTATATCCGGAAAAGCGTTCGACGGAACGGCTGCAATATTTAATCTTTCCATCCTTATCTGTAATAATAATAACGTCGGAAGAATTTTCGGTTATTTCCTTGAAGTATTCTTCGCTCTTTTGCAGGGCTTCTTCCATCCTTTTGCGCTGCGTGATATCGCGCGTAACTCCTTTGAAACCGGTGATTTTTCCTTCTTTGTCGCGCAGAGGCGCAATCGAATCTTCCACGTCTAAGCGCGTGCCGTCTTTTCTGATATTAATTAAAGGAAACCATTTTTTTACCTTCCCGGTTTCGTAGGAGTCCAAAAAAATTTCGAAAACATCTTTTTGCTGCTCCGCGGGTACATATGCTTTGAAATTCAAGCCGATTAATTCCTCGTGTGAGTATCCGAGAGTTTTGCAAATGGCGTCGTTTACGAAGGTGAAGTTGCCGTTAAGGTCGATTTCGTAATAACCTTCTTCAATTTCTTCAATGACGGTGCGATACCTTTCCTCCGATTTAAGGATTAATTCTTCCATTTTTTTTCGTTCGGTGACATCGCGCGATATTCCCCGGAAGCCGATTGGACGGCCTTTATCATCTCTGATAAGAGATACGGATGTTTCGTAAATTACACGAGCCCCGTCTTTTCTGGTTGCTCTAACCTCCAAAGATTCAATAGGCACACCTGTCTCGTAAAGCTTGTAGTAAGATTTATACAGTTTCTTGTGGATTTTTTCGTCCAGGTGCTTTCGGGAGTTCATTCCAAGCAATTCGTCTTTTGTGTAGCCGAGCAATCTGCAATTAGCCTCATTAACAAAAGTATAATTGCCTTCAAGGTCAAGCTCAAAGTAGCCATCATAAATATTTTCCAGAATATTGCGGTAGCGCTGTTCGCTTTTCTGCAAATCATTTTCCAGCTGCTTGCGCCTGGTGATATCCATAAAACTTCCCAGCGCGGCGCGTTCCCCGTTATATACGGTGGGGATGATTGTTTCCAAAATCCACATTAAAGCGCCATCTTTCCTGATATACCTGTATTCATAGCTATCCGTTGATTTTCCCTTCAGGCTTTTGATGGCGTTTTCCCTTACCATTTCCCTGTCGTCGGGATGAATCCTTTCCAGGGAGTTTTTTCCGATAAGCTCGGGGTCGGAATACCCGGTGAGTTTTGTGTAAAGCGGGCTGATATAAACAAATTTCCCCTTTTGGACGATATAAATACCGACGCCCATATTGGAGGTAAGTTCTTCCGCTAAGGAGAACATGTCAATTTTCTGGGAAGGCTTTTTGCTGGTAGTTTTCGCGGACATCTGTTTTACACTCCCAAAATATATTTGATAGGTAAGCTGGGAATAAACTTACGTTTTTTTATAAATAATTAGTCGAGCAGATGCCTTTACCGGTTTTCCTGTTCCGGAGGAAAAATTAGAAGCTGATAATGAAGAGTGTGACTATACGAAGATAGTGTTTATGTCAAGGCAATAAACGCATTTGTAGCATAAATTTACGCGTAAAAAATATCTAAACCCTAAATAAATAAAAGGTTAAAGGCTTTTGATTAATTATTAATATTTACAGGTTGTTGTTGCTGTTTGAAGAGTATTTTTACGCTTCTGGCGCTTGCGCCAAGTAGCATTATCAGCCGCGTATTTTACGACGGCAAAACGATATCATATCCAAACCGCCCGACAAAAATGAGCGGCAGTATATCCTTCAATATCATATGATTATCTGTTAATTTATCTGTGTTTCATTTTTCTAATTTACAAAAACGTAATATGTGTTACCATTTTATAAAATAGCAGACAGGCATTGTTTTTAAGTGAAAGTAATGAATATAATTAAACTTTGTTTATAGTGAAACAAACACCAAAAAAAATTTTATTGCTTCTCATTTCATTATTGTTTTTCGGAGGCTGTAATATGCAAAACAAGTTTCTATATTTTCCGAGTTCCGAAGTTCCTTCCGAGCGGATGCTGGCTTCGGTTAATATGAAGCTATGGCAGAAAATTGATGGGGATTACCGGGGACTTATCTCTACGCTGGATGCGCCCGCACCCGGCGGAACCATTGTTTTGTTTCACGGCAACGGCGGCACTGCATTTGACCGGGAATTTTATTTGGAACCGTTGATGAAACTGGGGTTTCGGGTCATCTTGGCAGAATATCCGAAATACGGTGGACGTCCGGGAAAAGTTGGAGAAAAGCCGTTTGTTGCCGATGGGTTAGAAACGGTAAGATTTGCCTACCAGAAATACGCAGAACCGCTTTATCTTTTAGGGGAATCACTGGGCTGTGGCGTGGCCGCGGCGATCGCCAGGCAAACAGATGTGCCCATCGCCGGGATAATTTTGATTACCCCCTGGGACTCGCTCGCGTCAGTGGCCAAATCACTGTTTCCTTTTTTGCCCGTAAAAATGGTTTTGACCGATAAATACGACAACATCGAAAACCTGAAAAATTACCCAAGAAAAATATCCGTGGTCGCGGCCGAGCGCGACGAAATCCTGCCCATAAAACACGCGTATAATTTGTACGCGAATCTGCCCGAGGGCAGAAAAAAGATGTGGGTAATCAAAGGTGCAGGCCACAACGACTGGCCGTTTTATGCCGATGTGTCTTTGTTTAAAGAAATTACTGATTTTATTAAAGCAGATAAAATCAGATAATTGCGGGGATTTATTCCTTTCATTGAGCCTTTTTGTGCTTTTATA
>DSAV01000222.1 GCA_011046295.1 Deltaproteobacteria bacterium
ACATGTTGATGTTGCATATGTTTTCTATCACGGGACAACATGAAAGTCAAGACAAAAATGCAATAAAATAATATTATTTCAAATACTTAAGCTAAAAACGACTTTTTACGAAACCATCACCTTTAACCTCTTAACAAAAGGCTGGAGAGGTGTTTATATTGAAGGTGATGAAGAAAAGTTCAATGATCTCTTGAAATTAAAAGAGGATTTTTCTGACCGGCTTCACACAATATGCGCCTTTGTAAACCATGAAGGACCAAATACCCTTGTTGAACTACTGCTCGGAACAGATATGTCTAAGGATTTTGATCTGTTAAGCATTGATATCGATTCTTTTGATTGGCACGTGTGGTACTCTCTGATTAATTATCAGCCCAAAGTAGTAATTATTGAAATAAATAGCAGTATACCACCTGGTATTTTTCAAACACATAGGGATAGAGACATAATGGGTTCTAGTTTTACAGCGACCTTGGAATTGGGTAAAAGCAAAGGGTATACTTTAGTGTGTCACACAGGGAACATGTTTTTTGTCCGTGATGATTACGTTGCCGCAATTGGCTTGAGTAAAGTTGAGAGGGACTTCCCTGAAGTCTTATTTGATTACACTTGGTGTTTAACGAATGAGATTATGCCTCATTACCGGCCTGAAGCTCCTAAGAAATTTTCAAAAAAGCTAAAAAGCAGAGTAAAAAGTCTTTTTAATAGACTGAACCCCTAAATCAGGGAGTAGTAAAATGGCCACCCTGGAAATAACAACACGAATCGGGTGTAAGAATAACTGTAGTTATTGCCCTCAGGATGCCCTTGTAAAAGCTTATAAGGCCAGAAGTAATGTTTTTGAAATGAGCGTTGACCTTTTTAAAAGATGCATAGACAAGGTGCCTACGAGTGTTCGTATCGATTTCTCTGGAATGGCAGAACCGTGGCTGAACAGTGAATGCACCAAGATGGTGCTTTATGCTCATAACAAAGGATTTGATTTGGCAGTTTATACCACGCTTGTTGGTATGGAACTGTTGGATATTGAGTTAATCAGGAATATCCCTTTCAGGATTTTTGAGGTTCATCTTCCTGATTCAGATTCGATGACAAACATTAAGGTAAATGATGCGTACCTTGAGAAGTTGAAAAAGGTTGGCGAAAGCGGCATCAGCGGCCTTGCTTATATGACAATTGGCAAGCTTCATCCCATAGTCAAAGGAGTTGTCGGTGACATTGTAAGTGAACATGGAGTAATCGATCGGGCCGGAAATCTCTCGGATTTTCACGGTATTGTACACCAGAAAAGGCTCACGGGCCTGATCAGGTGCAAAAGCTGTGGCAATGCTCTCAATCACAATGTTCTGCTACCGAACGGCGATGTGATTTTGTGCTGTATGGATTATGGCATGGGGCATGTTCTAGGGAATCTTGCAACAATGGACTACGGCGACCTGTTTGCAAGTGATGACCACAGACTCTTGCAAAAGCATCTCGACGACGACTCTCTTGACATTATATGCCGGTACTGCCATAACGCCAGGAAGAGCAAGTGGAATTTAATCCCCGGCACTCGGATCCTCAGACAAATCAGAGCTTGAGCAGACCGTTTTCGCACTTGAAAGGAATGTCTTTGCGATAAAGATAATTAACGTTTGGTCCTTCCCGCCAGTGTTTCCCGCCGAGTTCTTGTGGATGCCAGAGATGGAGCACTTTCGCTTTACTGATCGCAGAATAGCCTTGGATCCCTGCATTTAAGAAGCGCATTGAAAGATCCTCATCTTCCCCGCCCCATCCGACAAAGTTTTCATCATAGCCATTGACGTATTCCATGTCTTTCCGATGGATTGAGAAATGGCTGCTGCATTGGGGTTTGCGCGGCCCCACCAGATGGAGCCTTCTGAGAATCGAATACTTTATGAATTTTAAATGTTCCCTCGTAATGGGCCGTTCAGAAAGACTAGCGTAAAGGGAAACAAGTGAATCCGGCCGGAGTTCCTGCTGGAAGAGATTTTTTGTCTCATTTTCTGGTAGATATTTGCAAAGACCGGCGACAAAACGTCCGCGTTTCGCAGCTCTTAGGTGTTCTCTGATTGTGCCCGGCAGAATAGCGAAATCGCAGTCCAGAAAGATCAGATAATCTCCTTTGGCGGCTCGAATGCCATTGTTTCTTGATGCGGCAAGACGAAATCCTTTTTTTTCTTGCCAGACGTGCCGGATGGGAAAATTGTAAGAAGAAATCATCTTTTTAAGGCTTGATACTGTTTCTTCACTGGAACCGTCGTCTGTGATGATGATTTCATCAAAGTCATCGACACTGAACTTGAGCGAGTCCAGACAACATTTGAGATGACGAAGCCGTTCATAAAAACAGATAATGATGCTGACCATTTTTTAAAAGTTTCTAGTTTTTCTCAGTTTATAAATAAAGCGGTTCAAGGAGGCCCTTAGGCTTCTTTTGTATGGAGGAATGGTAATATGCTTTTTTATCCTATCCTTTGTGGAAGAAGAGGCCCTGATTTGTTCGGCAATGAACGGAAAAAGTTGATAACGATTCAGCACCAAATCTCGTGCTTCTTCAAGAGCGGAAAGCCGCCTTTTCCAGGACTTTTTTTCAATCTCCAATTTGATGACCCCGATACACGATCCCGGGTCATTGATGTCAATTTTTATAAATGAATCTGATGGGAAATATTTATCAATATTCTTGCAGCCATAATAGAGCGGGACTGTCCAGGCAAGAAAACAATCGGCGATTTTTTCCGTCCAGTAGTCGAAGCTGCTGCTGTTTTCAATAGCCAGGGAAAACTCATATGGTGCGAGCCCATCCCACTTGTCATCGATAGGTCGTACGGCTCTTCCGAAAAGATCAATATCCAGGTTTTTGTCTGCTTGGATTACCTTGAGCAGCTTGAACCGCCTCGCATGACCTGGCAAGTCATTAGCATTGCCGATGATGCCGGATATTTTTTTTGTTTTGCGGGGAGGTTCCATGTCGATGAGCTGGTCGTAGTTCTTGTCAACGTGCCACGGCAGAGCTGGATGGGACGTTATATACTTTTTCCCCTGTGATGGAGGGTGATGGGTAAACACCTTAGCAAAAAAGTCGTGTCCTTCAATGAGCCAGTCGCTATGCCCCCTATAGTAAGGCTCCTGCATAACAGCCCAAATGTTCTGAGCGGGGCAATATGCTTGCACCTCCCTTTGCATGAGGTTGTTGAGAAATACCAGATAGTCGCATTCTTCGATCGGGCCGCAAACAAACTGTATCCCTTCCCATATGCCGTTGCCGCGGGGGGTCTGGCGTAAGATATCGGGGAAATCCCAGTTTTTAACGATTCGTACAATTGTCATAGGTCAGTTCATGGAAAGTTATCAAATTCCACTCGCTATGTCGAGGAGCCGAAAATTTTTATCAGAGTCGATTGCAGAAAGTTTCATAATTCATTTTTTCTTGAACGATAAAACTTTTCATTAGGATATTGCTGAGGACAAGGGTCATCCATTCGCTTCGGCTGTTCGAACATTCCGTGTATGCCGCAAGGATCGTATTTGTACTTGTTTTCAATGAATTTTTTGTTGAACAGGCTGTATTTTGTACCTGAATGGCATTTGATGTTAAGAGGCTTATAACTGTGCACGGTTTCATCGGCAAAATTTTTAAAACACTTCATTTTATAATTCGCAATA
Organism: Deltaproteobacteria bacterium; assembly: GCA_011046295.1. Classification (GTDB taxonomy): domain Bacteria; phylum Desulfobacterota; class Syntrophia; order Syntrophales; family Smithellaceae; genus UBA4810. The sequence continues at coordinate 3,673 of DSAV01000222.1, forward strand.
GGCTGGCGAAACTCTTGATAATACCTCCATGTCATATCTCCGTCCTCTTCACCGATCCCCAAGAGCCGCTCATCAAAATAACCCAGATAGTCAATTTCTTCACGGCTCAGAAGAAAGTGCGACCATGAGTTGTTGATAATAAAAGACTTGCCATTATTTTTCCTAATGTTTTCTATTAAATGCTGGAGGAATTTTTTGTCGGTAATGTCTATGTCATCATTCAGCATTAGTATATAATCATGGGTCGCATGGATGGCAAGAGTATTCCAGAGTTTTGCAACCCCTCTGAAACGAGGGAAGAATATCGGGTAGGTTTTTTCATAATCGGCGAGAAATTGCAGGATGTTTTTTCTATAAGTTTCATCAAATGCTTGTTCATGCTCGCCGTTGACGGCAACTACAATTTCTACATCGCGGTCATATTCCCTGATTCTTTTTAGAATAGGCACAAAGTATTTTTCGAAACGGTCAGCAAAAGTCGTGATGCCGATTGAGATAGATACAGCTAAGTCAACGGCTTCAGGAAGATGTTTTTTGATTTGAGTCTCGGCAACCCATTTAAGCACGTGCGAAATCCTGCTCTTGAGCGGGGTAGTTCTTTTCCGGTGAAGATCAAACAGTGTGCCATATGGGGAGTTCCGGTATGGTGTTTGGGAGTATTGCACCCCGGCAGGAAGTTCTCCCGCTTTTCTGAACTGTTCAAGTTTTAAATGGTTGCCAAACTGAGAGGGATCTCTGAAAATCTCAATTTGTTTTTTCCTCGCCAATATGGATAAGACAGACTGGTCGTGCCGGTGATCCAAAAAATCCGGGTAATTTCTAAGACCGCAAGTGTTCGGCTGATCCGTTAAGATTCTTGAATCCTCACAGTAGGAAAGCCATTCCTCAATAAATTCAGTATCTTTTGTGTTTTTTTGATAGAAATGCGGAGAGCCTGCAACTTGTTCTGCATGGTGGATTTCTGCATAATCTGCATCCATAAGGAGGAGACAGTCTCTTTTCGTCCATTTTATATTTGTATGCTTGCCTGTAAAACTTGGAACCTGAAAGAAGAGCAGCCCTTGCTGTTTCAGGCATATATCGATCAGTGGCTGCACGCTCTCAATTACCTCCGCACCGCTGTCACTATATATGACAATGTCGCCCTCATTGGCCTGTTTCATTGCTTCAAGTATAATGAACGGCTTCCAAAGCCAGTAGCCCGCTCCCCTTTCGTGGTCCAGTATCACTTTGTTTTTTTGATAAAATTCCGTTTTTTTTAGGTCAACATCGGTAAATGGAATGCACTCGTCAACGCCAAACTGCAACGCGGATTTATTCAGCGTTTTTTGGGATTTATAAAAATTCGGCGTGGCAAAACTGACCAGATAGACTTTCATTAGATGTCAAGCCAGCAAGGTTGAGAATATTGAAATAGTCGTCTGTTGAGGTTTCTAAATAAAATAATGGGGTTTGTCAAACCTTTCTTTTACAACTGCTGAAGAGTTTTCCTCATAACTTACTGTAATCATTAAGCCGTTTTTTGAAAATTCTCAAAACGTGGTGTCACAGAATATGCGCATATATTGCTTCCCGGTCTGGATAATGGTATGTTAGCTGAAAATCGGGGAACCTCCAACAGGCCGCTCATGAAAAAAAAGCTGCATCCCGTACATCCGGGTGAGGTTCTTTTGGAAGAATTTCTCAAGCCGATGGGTATAAGTCAGAATAGACTTGCGCTGAACATCGGCGTACCTGCGCGGAGAATAAACGAGGTTGTCCTTGGAAAACGGAGCGTTACGGCAGATACTGCCCTCAGGCTGGCAAGGTTTTTTGGAACATCAGCCGAATTCTGGCTTGGTTTGCAGGCACAGTACGACTTAGATGTTACCGCTGAGAAACTGGGCGAGCGATTGGAACGGGAAGTGAAGACATATGCAACGGCTGGATAAAGAGGACTTGCGTAAGCGTATCTTTTTTGATACGATGTCATGAATAAGCCCATCCTATCTGTAAAGTTCTTCCATACCGATGGGAAGTTCGTAGCCATCTTGAAGGCCGGATTTCTAGAGTGCTATTTACTGTGGTTGGCGGCCAAATGGTGTTGCTTCATGCCTTTATCAAGAAGTCACAGAAGACACCTCGACCAGATTTAGAGATGGCAAAGGCCCGTAAGAATCAGTTATAGGAGGCGTGTATGAGTAATCAGCATATTGGTAGCGATTTTGATGACTTTTTAAAGGAAGAGGGCATCCGAGAAGAGGTAACCGCAGCAGCTATTAAGCGCGTTATTGCCTGGCAGTTGGCAGAAGCCATGAAGAGAATGCACATAACAAAGACTGAAATGGCAGCTCGTATGCACACGAGCCGTGCTGTTGTAAATCGGTTGCTGGATGAAGATGATACCAGCATTACCTTGGCTACACTGGCGCGCGCTAGTTTGGCAGTAGGTATTCCACTGAAAATTGAGCTTTTATCAAACACAGAGGCATAACGAGTCTCCAGCGAACCCTAACAGAAACAGGATCATGGAGGCATGGTATGAGCATTGTGGCTGATATAATCGAACCCCGGCTTATGGATATCCGCATTACGGAAGAAGAGATTATCGCGCACCTCCTCGATGGCCGCACCATCAGCGTTCCGCTGGCTTGGTCATGGCGACTGTCCGAGGCAACCTCTGCCCAACGCCAAAATTATGAGATCATCGGAGATGGGTTAGGCGTCCATTGGCCGGAAATAGATGAGGATATAAGTGTGGAGGGGATGCTGTGCGGTAATCCGGCAAGACCACCTAAGCGCGGCGCACCAGGATTAACCGGCACACTTTCATGAAGGGCCGTAGGCTCTGTCTTCGAACCAATTTGGCCAGCCTAAAACGCTCCAGCAGACGCGGCGGCTGAAAGGAATGACAAAGCGCCGAAGTTCAAAATGTCACTGGTCACTAGTCATTGGTCATTAGTTAAGTTGGAAAGATGGCTCACTCTTGCCAGTGACAAATAGCCCAAAATAACCATTATGGAAAATTAAAAAGGGGGTGTTTATATGGGCTTGCTTAAAGAAGTGACCATAGAAACCATAAAACGGCTACCTGATGAGTGTTCGGCAGAAGACATAATGTATAAGGTAAACTTTGTTGCGCAGGTTCTTGAAGGACTTAGAGATGCTGAAAGCGGGAAGTTGGTGACCGCAGAGGAACTTCTAAACAGAGTCGAACAATGGGCAAAATAAAATGGACAGAGAAGGCGAGTAGTATAACTTATAGTAACTATTCTGCCACAGATTCACACAGATGAACGCAGCTAGGTTTAAATACAAAGAAATCACAGATATTATTGAGGCTCTTGCAAAAGTCCCAGTTCTGTCATTCCCACAGCGATTCTGAGCGGGAATCTGGTTTAGAACCATATCCCCGATAAAGGCATTCGGGGATGACAAATAGTTTTGCAAGAGGCTCCAGAATTACAGAATTGTTTACAGGGTTATAGAACCTAATGAACATGTTGAAATACTCGCAGTAGTTCATGGCGCTCGTGAGATTAAAGGAATATTACGCCAGGAATGGGAACTGTAGTTGGTATGACAGGTATAAATAAAGAGAAGTTGAAAGAAGCTATTAACCGTTTCGATGCCATCAAGATCATGGTCATCGGCGATGTCATGATGGATGAGTTTATATGGGGCAAGGTATCTCGCATTTCTCCTGAGGCGCCGATACCGGTGGTTGATGTAAGGGATGAGTCCCGGATGCTGGGAGGGGCGGGAAACGTAGTGCACAATATCTGTTCGCTCGGCGCACAGGCCGCTCTTTGTGCAGTCGTAGGGAGGGATGAGATGGGACGCCGCGTGGTCAGGGAGCTACGGAAACTTGGCTGTCCCGCCGAAGGCATCGTGGTCGAGGAATCGAGGCCAACTACAGTCAAAACACGTATTGTAGCCCATGGACAGCAAGTAGTGCGTTTTGATCGAGAAAATCGGGGCAAAATAGCAGAAGAGAGTATCGAAAAGATCTTATCCTGTGTCCGCGATAACCTCGCCGATACCTCCGCCGTTATAATTTCAGATTACGCAAAGGGAGTGGTTTGTTCGAAGTTGATGGATGGCTTAAGGCCCCTTCTGTCCAAAAATAAGGTTATCTGGGCCGTAGATCCCAAGGTGCGGGATGTGCGCCTTTTCAAGGGGGTGACTATTTTTACCCCGAACCAGCTTGAGGCGGAAAGCATAACGGGTATCAGGATTGATTCAAACGAATCACTGGCCCGGGCCGGGGAAAAACTGAGGAAACTGATCCAATGTAAGGCCGTCCTTGTTACCCGTGGAGAGGCCGGCATGGCGCTTATCGAGAAAGGGCAGGGGATGTATTTCATCCCCACGGTGGCCAGAGAGGTTTATGATGTCACGGGTGCCGGGGACACAGTGATTGCTGCCATGACCATGGGACTTGCCGCCGGCCTTACCCCGCGCGAGGCAGCTACCCTGGCGAATTTTGCCGCCGGCATCGTGGTGGGGAAAATAGGCACGGCAGTTGTACGGGCTGAAGAACTGATAAATGCCATTACCGATCTATGATTATTCACAGCAAAGGCGCAAAGGGCGCAGAGATTAATTAGTTTCCATTCGGGAACCCTAAAAAATTCCCCCTCCCTCGACGGGAGGGGGTCAGGGGGAGGGTGAAGTAAAGAAAAATCAAGAGCTTATCCCCCCACCCTAACCCTCTCCCGCCAGGGGAGAGGGAAAAATCTGGGTTTTTTGAGCTTTGGGATTTGTCATTGATTTGAACTTTAACCCAAGTTTACCACAGTCATAGTTAAAAGTTTAGGAAAACCAATATGTTAAGCTAATAATGGGCATATTTATGGGCACTACAAATTTTACTGCTCTGTCATTTGAGTTGGCACAGGA
>DSAV01000121.1 GCA_011046295.1 Deltaproteobacteria bacterium
AATCAAAAAGCCGGGGGTCTTTGTGCTGAAAAATCTTGATGACGCAATTCGTATCAAGAATTATCTGCGCGAAAATAACTGCCGCAAGGTAATTATCATCGGCGCCGGATTTATCGCCATGGAGATGAGCGAAGCTCTGCATATGCTCAGCATTAAAACAACAATATTTCATAGAGGCGCGTTGCCGGCAAACCGCTGGGATCCGGAGCTTTCGGGCGTGATGCTTGAAGAACTTCATAATCACGGCGTGGAATTTGTCGCCAACGCAGAAACTAAAATGATTGATACGGGGAAAAAGCCGGCGCTTAGAGCCATTACCAATCACGGCGACTGGGACGCGGATATGATTATCGCTGCCGTGGGCGTAAAGCCGGATGTGGAACTGGCACAGTCTATGGGTTTAAAAATCGGCTCGTCCGGAGCTGTTGCGGTAAATCATTTTCAGCAGACATCCGGGGAAAACATCTACGCCGCGGGAGATTGCTGCGAATCCTTTCATCGGGTCACCCGGCGCTGGGTAAACATTCCGCTGGGCGATATCGCCAACAAGCAGGGGCGCGTCGCCGGGTTCAATATCGGCGGCAAAAGAATGACCTTTGAAGGCATTGTCGGCGCGCAGTCCTTCCGCCTGTTCGGCCTGGAATGCGCCGCTACCGGCATTGGCGAAAAAGAAGCAAAAGCCGCGGGATTTGATCCGGTCAGCAATCTGGTGTGGGGAAACGCCGTTGCCAGAAATATGGGTCAGTCTAAGCTGGGCTTGAAACTTACCGCCGATAAATTATCAGGAAAGCTTTTGGGAGCGCAGGCGGTGGGGCCAGCCGGAGCGGTGGGCCGCATTAACGCTTTATCCGTGGCGCTCTGGGCGGGACTGACCATAGATGAAACAGGCTGGCTGGATCTGGCTTATTCGCCCCCCTACAGCGGCGCCTGGGACATTATCCACATAACCGCGCAGGGACTGAAGCGCAAAATTTAATTCGTAGAAAGCGGTAATTAAATGATTATCTGGTGGGTTCTCTTTATCGTCTTTATTTTGGGCATGCTTGCGCTTGATTTAGGAGTCTTTAACCGCAAGGCGCACGTTATCCACCTTAAAGAAGCGCTGCTGTGGGCTTCCTTCTGGATTTTTCTTGCCCTGCTCTTCGGCGCGGGCGTGTATTATTTTTACGGGCACCAGAAAGGCCTGGAATATTTTGCCGGTTATCTTATTGAAAAATCACTCAGCGTGGATAACCTTTTCGTTTTCATGCTGATTTTCCACTATTTCCGCGTGCCGGCCGAACTTGAACACAAGGCTCTTTTCTGGGGGATACTCCTGGCGCTCGTCACGCGCGCAATATTTATTCTGGCCGGCGTGGCGCTGATTAATAAATTCCACTGGATTATTTATATTTTCGGCGTCTTTTTGATTTTCACCGCCGTGCGCATGGCGCTGGGCAAAAGCCACGAAATTCATCCCGGCAAAAATATCATGGTCAGGACGCTGCGCAGGATAATGCCGATAACGCGCAATTACCAGGGTGGAAAATTTTTCGTGGTAAAAAGAAGCGTCCGTTTCGCCACGCCGCTTTTTGCCGTAATTCTCGCGTTGGAAACCACCGATATCATTTTTGCTGCTGACTCCATTCCCGCGATTCTAGCCGTCAGCAATGACCCTTTTATCATTTACACATCCAATGTTTTTGCCATTTTGGGACTGCGTTCTTTGTATTTTGCCGTTACCGGCGTAATGAGAATTTTTCACTACTTGCACTACGGGCTGGTCGTGGTGCTGGGCTTCGTCGGAGTGAAGATGTTGATTTCCGATTTCTACAAAATTCCCATCAGCATTTCCCTGAGCGTAATCGTTTCTGTCCTCGCCCTTTCTGTCATCGCCTCGCTTATCTGGCCTAAAACTGATGGCGAACATATCGAAAAGGAGAAATAATAAGCCGCTGCCTTATGATATCTGCTTACGAAAACATATCCCTCTCGCAGCTTAAAAGCTGGGCGCGGCTCACCGACGCGAAATTCCGCCGCCAGGAAAATATTTTTTTAGCCGAAGGCGTTAAGGTTGTCGAAGAGCTGCTGGCCAGCGACTGGCGGGTGTTAGCGCTTCTCGTCATGCCGGACAAAATGAAATACTGGGAGAGGCTGCCCATGGGCGCAGGAAGTAAATTCCCTGTTTATCAGCTTAGCCGCTCCCAGTGGCAGAAAATCGGCCAGGACAGGGAACCGGAGGGCATCATGGCCGTGGTGCAAATAAAACACCCGCCCCTTCTTTCCGCGGCCATTTCCCGCACAGCGGCCAACTTGCTGATTTTGTATAAAATCAACAATCCCCGCAATCTGGGGGCGCTGATGCGCAGCGCGCACTGGTTCGGATTTACCGGCATTATTATCAGTGAAAATTCAGCGGATTACACAAATCCCAAGGCCGTGCGCGCTTCCATGGGCAGCCTTTTTCATTTGACAATTGTCCCGGAAGTTGATTTATCCACGACATTGCCGGAAATCAAAAAAGATTTTTTCATTATCGGCTCTGATGTACGCCAGGGAATTAAGCCTCATCTTGTGGCAAAAAAAGCGGCGCTGCTTTTAGGCAATGAAAGCCATGGTTTACCGGATGTTCTTTTAAAAATGGCCGATGAAAAATGGAGCATCCCCGGCAGCGGCCAGGCGGATTCACTGAGCCTGCCGCAGGCGGCGGCGATTATGATGTACGAATGCGTTAAAAAATGAGCTAAGGCTCGTCATTGCGAATCCCGACTTGTCGGGATGTGGCAATCTGAAACAAGAGATTGCTTCACTAACGTTCGCAATGACAGTTTGGAATTTTAAATGAAAGCATACATTCAAATTTCTACCACTACTGCCACTAAAGAAGACGCGCAAAAAATCGCGCGTTATCTGGTTGAACAAAAGCTCGCCGCCTGCGCGCAGATTTTAGGCCCGATCGAAAGCGCCTACACATGGAAAGGCCAGGTAGAGACCGCCGATGAATGGCTGTGCCTGATTAAGACACGGGAAGAGTTGTTCGCCGAAGTGGACGCGGCGATTAAAAAACTGCACCCCTACGAAACTCCGGAAATTATTACCGTGCCGATTGTTCAGGGCAGCAAAGAATACCTGCAATGGCTTGACGAAGAAATAAAATGACGCGCGCATAAAAATAAAAACTGAGATAATCACATTGCCGGTCGCGCAGCGCGCCGGAAATGACCAACGAAGGAGATAATATGTCCGAGCAAAAAAAAGAACTGGAGAAAAAATGCATCGATACCATCCGCTTTCTGGCGGCGGACGCGATTGAAAAAGCCAAATCCGGCCATCCCGGCATGCCGCTGGGCGCCGCCGCTGCCGCTTACACTGTTTGGACAAAACATTTAAAACATAATCCGAAAAATCCGCGCTGGCCCGACCGCGACCGTTTTGTGCTTTCCGCCGGCCACGCCTCAATGCTTTTGTACGCGCTATTGCATTTAACCGGTTATGATCTGACACTGGAAGATATCAAAAATTTCCGCCAGTGGGGCAGCCCCACACCGGGTCATCCCGAATACAGACACACACCCGGAGTGGAAGTAACCACCGGCCCTCTGGGGCAGGGACTGGCCAATGGAGTGGGCATGGCGATTGCCGAGGCGCATCTGGCTGCTTGCTTTAACCGCCCGGAAAATAAAATAGTCGATCATTTCACCTATGTCATGGCCAGCGACGGAGATATGATGGAAGGAGTGGCCGCAGAGGCCTGCGCCCTGGCGGGACATCTGCGTCTGGGTAAATTAATCGTTGTCTACGACGACAACAACGTGACTCTGGCTGGTTCAACGGGACTTTCTTTCACGGAAAACATCGAGCAGCGCTTCAAGTCTTACCAATGGCAGGTAATAAAAGTTGCCGAAGGAAATGACGTGTCGGCCATCGACAAAGCAATTAAAAAAGCCAAACGCGAAACAGAAAAACCATCACTTATCTGTGTTTCGACAACTATAGGTTACGGCTCTCCCTGCAAGCAGGGAAGCTGTGACGCGCACGGCGCGCCTTTGGGTACCGAAGAGCTGCAGAAAACAAAAGAAGCGCTCTGCTGGGAAACAAGCGAAAATTTTTACATCCGTGAAGATGTCCGTAAATATTTCCGTAAGGCGCTGTCACGCGGCAAAAAACAGGAAAAGCAATGGCGTGACATTTTCACTGCATACAAACAAGAAGAGCCGGCTCAGGCCGCGGAATTCGAAAGGAGAACGAAAGGCGAACTGCCGGCGGACTGGGAGAGCGCTCTTGCCGAATTTCCCACGGATGCAAAAGGCATCGCGACGCGCAAAGCGTCCGAAACAGTGATGCAGGCGATTGCCGCGAAAGTACCGGAGCTTATCGGCGGCTCGGCAGATCTTAATCCTTCCACCTTTACCTGGCTCAAAAAAATGGGTGATTTTCAAAACCCGGCCTTTTTGCCGGATGATTTGCACGGCATGGTGGGTGGCCCCTGGAGTTATGAGGGCCGCAACATTCACTACGGTGTGCGCGAGCACGCGATGGGCTCAATTTCCGTGGGTATGGCGCTGCACGGCGGCGTTATTCCCTACACGGCGACATTTCTTACCTTTGCCGATTATATGCGCCCGCCCATGCGTCTGGCCGCGCTTATGGGACTGCGCGCCATTTTTATCTTCACGCACGACAGCATCGGCGTCGGGGAAGACGGGCCCACTCATCAGCCCATTGAACAAATCATGAATCTGCGTCAGGTGCCGAACATGACTGTGCTTCGTCCGGCGGACGCCAACGAAACGCGCGAAGCCTGGCTATTGGCACTGACCAATACCATGGGACCGACCACGCTGATTTTCAGCCGTCAGAATTTGCCGGTGTTGGACCAAACTTCCTGCGCGCCCGCCGTAGGCCTGCGTCAGGGTGGATATATTCTTTGGGAATCATCGCCGGAACCGGAAATAATTTTTATCGCCACAGGCTCTGAAGTTTCCATGACTCTTGCGGCCGCCCAAAAATTGGCACAGGAGGGGAAAAAAGTTCGCGTGGTTTCCCTGCCCAGCTGGGAAATATTCGATAAACAGCCGCGCGATTACCGCGACAGAGTTCTCCCCCCGCAGCTTACGGCGAGAATCGCCGTGGAAGCGGGCATTAAGCTCGGTTGGGAACACTACGTGGGACTTTCCGGAAAAATCATCGGCATGGACACATTCGGCGCTTCAGCTCCCGGCCCGTTACTCTACGAAAAGTTTGGCTTTACCGCCGAAAATATTGTAGCGTCGGCAAAGGAAGCGCTTCAACTCCCCTGAAGGAGATAAAATGGGTAGAATATTTATTTCCTATTCGCTGGCAAAATACCGCGTAGCGGTCGATGAAGCATGGAAAAAAATGCGCGACATCAATCTTGTCAGACGCTTATGGGAAAAGGATTACACCCTGTGGAAACCCCTCCCCGATGAAATCGCCAACCGCCTGGGCTGGCTGGAGGCGCCCGCCCAAACCCTTAAAAAAATAAATTACGTGCGCGAAACTCTCGCTCCTCTGGCCGCCGGGGAAATCAGCGAGGTTATTTTGCTTGGCATGGGAGGTTCATCACTCGCGGCGGAAGTTTTTGGACAAATCCTGGGCTTTGCCCCGGGCTATCCGAAACTGCGGGTTGTGGATACTACTAATCCGGAAATTATTTTCGATGTTTTACAAAAAATCGACTGGGGAAAAACTGTCTTCATAGTCTCTTCCAAGTCGGGCACGACTCAGGAAGTGACATCCCTCTTTCACTTCTTTTACAACAGCGCGCTGAAAAACATCGGGACAGACGCCGGAAAAAATTTTATTTTTATCACCGACGAAGGCTCGCCTCTGGCCGAAACGGCGCGACAGCTCAACGCCTTCCATGTCTTTTTAAATAATCCGGACATCGGCGGGCGCTATAGCGCCCTTTCCTTCCCCGGTATTGTGCCGGCGGCTTTAATCGGCGCTGACGCGGAACAGCTGCTGCAAAGAGCGACTATCGCGGCGGAATTGGAAAGACAGCTTGTTACGGGAGCCTCGTTGGGCGCCGCACTGGGAGCGTTGGCCAATAAAGGGCGGAACAAGGTGACCTTTATTTTGCCGCAGCCGTGGAAATCATTGGGTGACTGGCTGGAGCAGCTGATTGCCGAAAGCACCGGCAAGGAAAGAAAAGGCATTGTGCCTGTGCTGGAAGAACCTGTTTTCGATAACTTCACCTACAGAAATGACCGCGTTTTTGTTTGCCTTCAGGACGAAGGCGCCGAAGATTCCGCCCGGGTAAAAGCGCTGCGCCTGGCAGGCCATCCTCTCATAACCGTGCAACTGAGCGATAAATACCAGCTGGGTGCGCACATGTTTTTGTGGGAAATGGCCACCGCCGTAGCCGCGCATTTTCTGGAAGTGAATCCTTTTGACCAGCCGGACGTGGAAACAACGAAAAGGCACACCCGCGCGATGATTGCCGAACACAAAAAAAGGAAAAGCATGCCCCCGGAAATGCCCGCGTTCAATTTCGCGCAAGGCGCTATCTACGGCGATGTCCGCGGCGCTTCTCCTTTGGATATTTTTAAAAATCTCCTCCAGCAGGCGTCGCCTGATGATTATATCTGTCTGCAGCTTTACTTAAGTCCGTCAGCGCAGATCAAAGAGGCAATCGCCTCATTGCGCGCAACCATTTTAAAAAAATACAAACTGCCTGTGACTTTCGGCTGGGGTCCGCGATATCTTCACTCCACCGGCCAGCTGCACAAGGGCGACGCGGGAAAATCTTTATTTATACAGTTCACTCAGGATTACGCGTTTAATCTGGATATTCCCGACGAAGCAGGCAAAGAGGCGTCCTCTCTTACTTTTGGCACGCTCATTGCCGCGCAGGCACGGGGAGACAGACAGGCTCTGGAAGAAAAAGGCCGCACGATTGTGCGCTATCATCTCAAAAGCAACGCCGCTTCCCTGCTCAATGACCTGGCGTCCCAACTTTAGCCGGTTTAACGCGCCTGGCTTATTACACGCAGAACTTTCGGCGCGTTGCGCGCGGACGGGGCGGGAATTTCTTTGGGATACCCGATGATAATCGGCACGACAATCCGCATGTTCTCGTCAATACCCATTGACGCCCTGAGTTTGGAATCGCGAATATGCGCGCCCAGCCCGATCCAGCAGGTGCCTAATCCTCTGGCAACGGCGGCAAACATTATATAGCTGGCGGCCAGCGCGCAGTCTATATCCAGAGAATGCACCACTTTGGGGCCGGCTACATAAATCAGGCACGGCGCGTTGTAAAAGACATTAAATTTTTCATTTCGGAGTATATCGGCGTATTCGGGGGTGAGATTTGTCTTTTTCTGTTCAAAATCACGCAGGAGGTTTGCCTTGCTTTCATCGGAAAGTTTTTTGATAGTTTCCCGGCAGTTAATCACCGCAAAGCGGCAGGGCTGATTGTTGCTGGCCGACGGCGCCAGTGTCGCTTCCTGCAGTATTTCATTGATTATATCCATCGTCACTTCTTTTGGTTCGTAATCGCGGATGGACCTCCTATCTTTCAACAATTGCGCAAACTGCATAACACCTTTTCCTTCCTCATTACCAGAGCGTTTGTCTTTTTAATTTTTACGGCACAGAATCTAATGGACATCCTCTCCGGCAACGGTTTTTTTAATTAATATTTTCTTTTAGCCATAAAAGCAGAAAGTAACCGCCGACAATCTGAATAATAATTCCGGGCAAACCAATTTGAAAATCACTCAGAGAAAGGAGCAGGCTTTTTTTGTAAGCCCACTCGAACAACAAACCCAGGATTTGATAAATGACGACAACCGCCGCGATATGCAGCAGGGATATTTTCTGCGTGCTGTGTGCCACCCATGACGCGCCGGCGGCCAGCAGTACCGATTTAGCCAGAATAACCGGCAAGACTGACGCGGGCGGCATACCGGTCAAAAAATAATTGGCCAAAGGAGAAAGAAGCGCGGTAGCGATACCCGCGGCAAATCCAAACCGATAAGCGGCAATCAAAGTAAAGAAATATATAGGCAGAAAAATCTTTCCTCCCTGAGGGATGGCATGAGCAATAAACGGCAAAATAAGATTGCCCGCGATAAAAAGCGAGACAAACAGATAAAAACGAAGCTGCCTGACAGATAAAGACTGCTGCCTGAATTCAGTTGCTTTCCAAAAAGCTAACGCGGTCATTTTTTCCTCCGTCAATAAAATATTATTTATTTTATTCTATAAACACAATGCGCGCAAGACAATTACGCCAATTTTGTTATCACGTATTAAAACCGTAATTTTATTCCCAGCATGCCGTTGATTCCCGGCATCGGATAGTCCTTTTTATACGCATAGCGGACATCCGTGAGGTTTTCTCCGGCCAGGAATATTTCTCCTTTCATTTTCGGCGATTGCCA
>DSAV01000108.1 GCA_011046295.1 Deltaproteobacteria bacterium
GCTTATCGTGGGGCCGAAAAAACTGCCCGATCTGGCCAAAACTCTGGGCAAGACGTTCGGCGAGGTGCGCCGGGCAACCGAAGATATTACCGATGGCTTCAAAAAAACTCTGCAGGAAGATGAGGACAAACCCGAAGATGACGGTCTGAAGGATTCCCTGCTGATGAAAAAACCAGATGATGAGGCACAGCCGGAATCCGAGGAAAAAAATAAAGGTGATGGTATAGAACGAGATGAATCCACCCCTGACCGATGAAAAATACGCACACCATGGAGAATAACGAAGACAACAAAATGTCGCTGACCGAGCATCTGATTGAGCTGCGCAAAAGGCTTTTGCGCATTATCATCGCTCTGGGCGTTGGTTTCGGTGTCTGCTTTCTGTTTAAAGATTGGATTTTTGACGTTATTACCAGACCGCTCACCGATGTTCTGCCGGCGGAGAGCCATCTTATTTACATCAGCGTTACGGAAGCTTTTTTCGTTTATATGAAACTTTCCTTTTTTGCCGCGCTGATGGTTACCAGCCCTTTCGTTCTTTATCAAATATGGAAGTTCATCTCTCCGGGATTGCTGCCCAGAGAAAAAAAATACGTGGCTCCTTTCGTAATTTCATCTTCTCTTCTGTTCATCGGCGGCATTTTGTTCGGCTATTTTGTCGTTTTGCCTCCCGCATTTAAATTTTTTATCAGCTTCAACAGCCAGTACCTGCAGGCAATGATTTCTTTCCGCGAATATCTTTCTTTATTTGTAACTTTCCTTCTGGGATTCGGTATATCCTTTGAACTGCCGGTATTTATATTCTTTTTGGCAAAACTCGGCGTGGTCAACGCCAAGATGCTCTCCAAGCAGCGGAAATTCGCTATTTTGTTTATCTTTATCCTTGCCGCGATTTTGACGCCGTCACCGGACGCTTTAAGCCAAATACTTATGGCAATACCCTTGATGTTTTTGTATGAAATAAGTATATTCGTGGCTAAAGTGGCAAGAAAAGAGAAAAAAACTATTTAAAATTCGGGGATAACATGCCTTTTAAACGGATGAAATACTACAGACAAAGCGATGGAGAAATCAATAAGCTCACCAAGCTTTTTTTCTTCATACTTTCTTCAATTTTAATCGTTGTCTTTGCTTCTACCATAGGGACGGTAATTTTCTATCTGGTAACACTGGATCTTCCCACGGTGGAAACACTTAAAGACTACCGGCCGAGTATTGCGTCGCGCGTTTATGACGATAATGACGAGTTGATTGATGAATTCTTCATCGAAGACCGAAAAATAATCGCTCTCGACGACGTGCCAAAAGTCGTCCAATACGCATTTGTCGCCGCGGAAGATTCACGTTTTTATCAGCACAAGGGACTGGATGTTCAAAGTATTTTTCGCGCTTTCCTAAAAAATATAGAAGCGGGAACAATCGTCCAGGGTGGCAGCACTATCACGCAGCAGGTCGCCAAGATGATGTACCTTTCGCCCGAAAGGAAATATACGCGTAAACTGAAGGAGGCAATTCTCGCTTTCAAGATCGACCGTTATCTTTCCAAGGATGAAATTTTGCATCTTTACCTTAACCAGATATACCTCGGCCACGGCACTTATGGAATCGAAGCGGCGGCAATGGGTTACTTCGGCAAAGACGCCTCGGAGCTGACCCTTCCGGAAGCGGCGCTTCTGGCAGGGCTGCCCAAAGCTCCCAGCACCTATTCGCCGTTCTTCTTTTTCGAAAAAGCGAAGCAAAGGCAGCTTTACGCCCTTAACCGAATGTATGAAGACGGTTATATAACAAAGGAAGAAATGGAAGAAGCAGCCGCCTATGAGATGGAATTTACGGAATTCAAAAGAGAAGAGGAAAAAGTCGCCGCCTATTTTGTCGAAAATGTTCGCCGCTACGTGCAGGAAAAATACGGTGGGGACGTTTTGTATAAAGAAGGGCTGGCTATTTACACTACTTTAAATCTGGAAGCGCAAAAGGAAGCGCGCGACGCCGTGGAAAGAGGTCTGGCGGAATTGGAAGAAAGGCAGGAATTCGAACCGGGTCTCGTGCAGGGAGCGCTTATCAGCATGGACGTGAGAACAGGCGCTGTCCGCGCTATGGTGGGAGGACGTGATTTCAAAAAAAGTGAATTCAACCGCGCCACGCAGGCGAGGCGTCAACCAGGCTCCGCCTTTAAGCCGCTTATTTACACGGCAGCATTTGACCGGGGACTGAATCCTTCTTCCGTATTCATCGACTCACCGGTTATTATCGAAGATCCCACGGCGGAAGACGGGCTGTGGAGACCTAAAAATTTTGATGAAAAGTTTTTGGGTCCGACGACAATGAGAAAAGGCCTTGTTCATTCCCGTAATATCGTTACAGTAAAGATTCTGCAGGAAATCGGCGTTGGTTACGCTGCTTCATACGCGGCAAATATGGGCATCAGCTCGCCGATATTGAAGACTCTTTCGCTGGCCCTCGGTGCTTCCGGAGTAACGCTTGAAGAAATGGTACGCGCCTACGGAGTTATCGCCAACGGCGGCAAGAAAGTCACTCCTTATTACATTAAAAGAATTGTCGATCGCACCGGAAATGTTTTTGAAGAAAATGAACCACAGGTGGAGCAGGTTATTGATCCGAGAATAGCCTTCATGACGTCTTATCTTATGCGGGATGTCGTGGAAAGCGGCACGGGAAGACGCGTCCGCAGCATCGGAAGGCCGGTCGCAGGCAAAACCGGCACTACCAACGATTATCGCGACGCATGGTTTATCGGTTTTACTCCTTCTCTCATCACGGGAGTATGGGTGGGATTTGACCAGGAAATGCCCCTGGGAAAAAATGAAGTCGGCGGCAGGGCAGCAGCCCCCATCTGGCTTTATTATATGGATAAAGTCCTGCAGAATACTCCAGTGGAATCATTTCCCACGCCGGAAGGCATTGTTTTTGTCAGAGTGGATGCGGAAACGGGAAGGCCTACGAGCGATCCCTCGGTCGCCACTATCTATGAATGTTTTCTTGAGGGCACTCAACCCACGGAACAATCATTCGATCATCCGGAAGTCAAAGAAGATTTGTTCAGATAAAAAAGCCCAGCATGGGGCTTGACAAAATAATTACTTTTAGTTAATAGAAAAGAAAGAAGTTTGTAGAAGGAATTTTGATGACTCTTAAAGAAACAGCAGCCGGACGTGGCCTGATAATCAACCTAATAGGTGTGGTGGTAGTAGGCAAGGGGTCTGCCGGTGCGTGTATCTTTAGGAACTAAATATAAAGATACAAAGCCGCGGGCCCCTTGAAACCGCGGCTTTGTTGTTTAAGGCAAAAGCCGCTTTTTCCCACAGAAACAAGCGGCTTTTTTAGTTAGTGAGACTCAAATTTGAGGAACTAAGTGAACTTAAATTTATTAGCCGAAATAATCTGAGCGAGAGATATCGAGTCGAAGGATCTTTTTGCCGAGGAAAAATACAGGAGTTTAAATAAAACGGTTTTTCAATATCACCAAAATATTTTGAGGTAAAAATATGAATTTAAAAGGCTCTCAAATACTTTTAAAAATGCTTGAAGAAGAAAAAGTGGATTTAATTTTCGGCTACCCCGGCGGCGCCGTTTTGGATATTTACGACCAGCTTTACAAAAGCAAAATCAAGCATATTCTGGTGCGTCATGAGCAGGGAGCAGTGCATGCCGCTGACGGCTACGCCCGCGCGACGGGCCGCGTTGGCGTTTGCCTGGTAACCTCCGGACCCGGCGCCACCAATACCGTTACGGGTATCGCCACCGCCAATATGGATTCGATTCCTCTTGTTGTTTTTACGGGACAGGTTCCTACCACGCTTATCGGCAATGACGCTTTTCAGGAGTCGGACATCACCGGAATCACGCGCCCCTGCTCAAAGCATAACTTTCTGGTGCGCAGCGTGGAAGAACTTGCGGCAACCATTAAAGAAGCTTTTAATATCGCGCGTTCGGGCCGCCCCGGTCCGGTGCTGGTTGATTTGCCCAAAAATGTCATGGCCGCGGAAACTGAATTTGACCCGGCCAACATCAAAATCAGAAATTACGACATCGCCCATAAACCTGTGCCTAAAAAATTATCCCAGGTTTTTGAGCTGCTCTCGCGCGCGAAAAAACCGCTTTTAATGACCGGCGGAGGAGTTATTTTGGGAAGGGCGGCGAGCGAACTTACCGAACTTGCCCGAAAATATCAGATTCCTGTAACCGGAACTTTAATGGGGCTGGGCTCGTTTCCCGGCACGGATCCTCTATGGCTGGGGATGCTGGGCATGCACGGCACTTATCACGCGAATATGGCGGTAAGCCACTGCGATCTGCTCATTGCCGTGGGCGTGCGCTTTGACGACCGCGTCACCGGCACGATTGAAACTTTCGCGCCCAACGCGCACATTGTGCAGATAGATATCGATCCTTCATCTATCAACAGAAACGTGGTGGTGGAATTGCCGATTATCGGAGAAACCAAAGCCACGCTGAATGATTTGCTTCACTTTTTGGCGGAGCATAAATATGCTCCCGACAAAAGCGCGCGCGAGGAATGGCTTGCGGCAATAGAAGGCTGGAAGGAAAAAGTACCGCTAGCCTATTGCCAAAACGGCGAAATTATCAAACCGCAATATGTAATTGAAACGCTTCATAAAGTGACCAACGGGGATGTTATTGTTACCACGGAAGTGGGGCAAAACCAGATGTGGACAGCGCAGTTTTTCAAGTTCGACAAACCCAACAGCTTTATCACTTCAGGCGGTTTGGGAACTATGGGCTACGGCCTGCCCGCGGCGATTGGCGTCAAGTGCGCTTTCCCCGATAAAAATGTTGTGGATATTGCCGGCGACGGGAGCATTCAGATGAATATCCAGGAACTCGCGACCGCCGCGCAGTATAACATCGCCGTTAAAGTCGTTTTGCTTAATAACGGTTTCCTCGGCATGGTGCGCCAATGGCAGGAACTTTTCTATGAAAAACGCTACTCGCACACTGACATGACCTACGCGCCTGATTTCGTGAAACTGGCCGAAGCTTTCGGTATTGTCGGTATGCGCATAACAAAACCAGCCGATGTGGAAAAGGCGCTGCGTGATGCTTTTGCCGTTGAGAAACCCGTGCTGATGGATTTCCGTGTTTCACGCGAGGAATGCGTCTATCCGATGGTGCGGCCGGGCGAATCGTTGAGCGAAATGGATTTAGGCACCAGAGAAATGATTAATTAAATTTATAGATAGAAAGGTTGGAGGGCATGGAAAAAAAGGAACATATTATTTCAATACTTGTTTACAACAAGCCGGATGTTCTGGCGAGAATCGCGGGCACGCTGGGCGGCAAGGGTTACAACATTGAAAGCCTCAGCGTTAATACGACCACGCAGTACGAAATATCCAAAATCGTCATGACCAGCATCGGCAATCAGGCAACAATTTCGAGAATAGAAAATCAACTGCAGCGGCTGGTTGATGTAATCTCTGTTGATGATTTAACCAACGTGGAATCAGTGCACCGCGAAATGGCTCTGGTGCGGTTGAATCTAACTGATGACAAAAAAGAGCAGATAAAAAAAGCTATTGACGATAATCAGTGGAAGGTAATAAAGTCCGCTGAGAATTATTTAATACTGGAAATAACAGGTGACAAAACGCAGATTGATCTGGCGATGGCCAGGCTCGAGCCTTTAGGCATTGCCGATATCACGAGAACCGGCCTTGTCGCCTTGGAATTAAAAAACTAAAATAAATTTACCTAAATAACAGGGGGTTTTATATGGCAAAAATTAATTTTGGCGGAGTTGATGAAGAAGTTATCACGTCTGATGAGTTCCCGCTTACTAAAGCGCAGGAAATTTTGAAAGACGAAGTTGTGGCAATTTTGGGATATGGCGTGCAGGGACCGGCGCAGGCCATGAACATGAAAGATAACGGCATCAACATTATTATCGGACAGGCAATGGAAGATAAATCTTATTGGGATAAAGCGGTGGCCGATGGCTGGGTTCCGGGGAAAACTCTTTTCTCCATTGAAGAAGCGGTCAAGCGCGGCACTATTATCCAGTATCTGGTCTCCGACGCGGCGCAGATGATCCTGTGGCCGAAAGTAAAAGCAAACTTGAAAAAGGGCGACGCTTTGTATTTTTCACACGGCTTTTCGATTGTTTATAAGGATCAGACCGGTGTTATCCCGCCTGATTTTGTCGATGTGATTATGGTCGCTCCCAAGGGCTCGGGCACCAGTGTGCGCAGAAATTTCCTGGACGGAAGCGGCATCAACTCCAGTTTTGCAGTTCATCAGGATGCCACAGGGCGCGCCAAAGAAAGAACACTGGCGCTGGGCATCGCGATCGGTTCGGGATTTTTGTTCCCGACAACTTTCCAGATGGAAGTTTACAGCGATCTTACCGGTGAACGCGGCGTGCTGATGGGCGCGCTGGCTGGCATGATGGAAGCGCAGTATAACGAATTGCGCAAGCACGGCCACACGCCGAGCGAAGCGTTCAACGAAACAGTAGAAGAGCTGACACAGAGCCTGATTCGTCTGGTGGGCGAAAACGGTATGGACTGGATGTACGCCAACTGCAGCACGACCGCGCAGCGCGGCGCTTTAGACTGGCGCCACGAATTCCGTAAAGCGGTGGAACCAGTATTCAAAAAACTCTACAAATCGGTGGCCAAAGGCAAGGAAACAAAAATCGTTTTAAAGGCCAATAGTGCGCCGGATTATAGAGTAAAACTGGAAGCGGAATTAAAAGAAATGCGTGAATCGGAGATGTGGAAAGCGGGAGCTGCCGTGCGAGCTCTCCGTCCGGAAAAAAGAAAAAAATAATAAATGTCTTTGCGTCATTGCGCACGAATATAATGAGTGAAGCAATCTTTTAATCTTAAAAAGATTGCCGCGCTCCCTGCGGGAGCTCGCGCGGGAGCTCGCAATGACGAGAGGATATAATTTTTAATTTATTTACGGAGAATAATTATGAGAAGCGATCTGATGAAAAAAGGACTGGAAAGAGCGCCGCACCGTTCGCTCTTTAAAGCCATGGGATATACAGATGAAGAAATTTCCCGCCCGTTGGTGGGCGTGGTTAATTCCGCCAACGAAATCGTTCCCGGCCATATCCATCTGGATATCATCACTGCTGACGTCAAAGCGGGCATCCGCATGGCAGGCGGCACGCCGGTGGAATTTCCCGTAATCGGCGTGTGCGATGGCATCGCCATGGGTCATCCCGGCATGAAATATTCGCTCGTCAGCCGCGAATTGATTGCTGATTCCATCGAAATCATGGCCATCGCTCACCCTTTTGACGCGCTCGTTTTTATTCCCAACTGCGATAAAATCATTCCCGGCATGCTGATGGCGGCGCTCCGTCTCAACATCCCGTGCATTTTCATCAGCGGCGGGCCGATGCTGGCCGGAAAAATGGAGGGCAACACTTACGACCTCATCAGTGTTTTTGAAGGCGTGGGCGTGGTTAAAGCCAGAAAAATGACGCTCAATCAGTTAAAAAAAATCGAAGATTGCGCCTGCCCGGGCTGCGGTTCCTGCTCCGGCATGTACACGGCCAATTCCATGAACTGCGTCACCGAAGCTTTAGGACTGGGACTTCCCGGCAACGGCACAATTCCGGCAATTAATGCCGCGCGCCGCCGGCTCGCCAAGCAGGCGGGAATGAAAGTGATGGAGCTTTTCAAAAAGAACATCAGACCACGATACATCGCCACCCTGGCCGCTTTCAAAAACGCCATTGCCGTGGATATGGCGCTGGGCTGTTCCACCAACACCGTTTTGCATATTCCGGCCATCGCGCATGAGGCGGGCATCAAACTTGACTTAAATCTTTTCAATCAGATCAGCGAAAAGACTTACAATCTGTGCAAGCTCAGCCCGGCCGGTCATCATCACATTGAAGATTTGGACGCGGCGGGCGGCATTCAGGCCGTGATGAAAGCCATCAGTCCTTTGGGTGTGATTAACAATAAAGCTATGACCGTCACGGGCAAGAATGTTGAGGCAAATTTAAAGACGGCTTGTGTCCTGGATGAAGATGTTATTAGGCCTCTTTCCAATCCTTATTCGCAGCAGGGCGGCATCGCCATATTGCGCGGCAATCTCGCGCCGGACGGAGCGGTGGTGAAACAATCCGCCGTTTCTCCGGGCATGCTGGTGAACGAAGGAAAAGCCCGGGTTTTCAATTCCGAAGAAGACGCGATAAAAGCGATCCTTGGCAAAAAAATAAAAGCGGGCGATATTGTCGTTATCCGCTATGAAGGCCCGAAAGGCGGCCCCGGCATGCGCGAGATGCTTTCGCCCACTTCGGCGATTGTCGGCATGAGTCTGGATAAAACGGTGGCGCTTTTAACCGATGGGCGCTTCAGCGGCGGCACGCAGGGCGCGGCCA
>DSAV01000072.1 GCA_011046295.1 Deltaproteobacteria bacterium
CTAAATGGGGCGCATGACCTCCAGTATTAATTTCTTCGGCCATAAATCATTATATTCTTACTGCTTTAACAATGTCGGTTGCCTATTAAAGGCTTATCTTCGTAATCATTGTTAACAATATTGGCTGTTCCATTTTATACAATTCATATGTGCGCAAATCCAGCCTGCTAAAAGTAATATCCTATTCGCAATTCAATTCGATAATCGTTTTGTTTTTCACCGAATTCGGAATCTCCTGCGCCCGTGATAAAACTTGCACGAAGCCTAAGTTCCAGATTGGTAATCCCGGTGTAGAGCAATTCTGGTATGATACTGGCACTTAAGTCATCCATGTTGATCATGCAGGTGAGCGATGGCGTGAAATAAAGAATATCAAAAGGTTCCTTCTGGCTTAACCGAACGTACAGATAATTACGCATGGCATTGGGTCTCGCGTAGCCGGATTCGGCAAGCTGCATCGCCCGGCCAAGTCCCGTCAGATCACCCGACGTTTGATAGGCATCGAATCCGCTAGAAATGAGGCTGTAGAAGTTTTTCATTTCATCACGGCTGAAGCCGGCGCTGTTATGATAAAACTCTATGATAGTCGTTAGATCAAATGACGTGAGATACCGCAATCCAACCAAAATACTGTGCGCCCCGCCTTCAACCTGCCTTGCCGCACCGGATTGGTCCAAAACGGTTTTGCGATGGTTGGTAATCCAGGCGTACTCTCCGTGAATTTCAAAATTGGTGGTCAGGTTGCGGGAAAAATCAAAGCCGTAGCGGTCCGGGCGGCTGCCGCCGGTCATAAACACCAAATCAATGTCCGTATCGTAAAAAAGGAAATACAGGCGGCCCGCGACGTTTAGGTGGTTCGTGTTGCCAAAGTCACTATTAATGTGTTCGTAAACGGGAAAAAGCACCGGAGTGAAGGAAAGAGTTTTCAGCGGTCCGCCAAAACTGCGAATGAAATCGGCAGTTGCCACAATGTAGCCTTCCATCGCCTGTTCGGGATCATCCGGGTCTTTGGGCCGGTCGGCAAAAGCAACGGGGTTCCAAGCGTAACCCTTACCCCATTTCAACGTCTTCTTACCGGCATCTATTTTTACGGATGTCAGCGGTTTTGCCGACGCGTAGGCCTCATAAAAAGTGGTCTTTTCCGAACCATGCGTGTGATCGTTATATTGGAGGTCGGTGTTGAGGCGGGCAAATATCCGAAAAAAGCTCTTTTCATAGCTTCCTTCCAGCCTCACCCTGCCGTTGGTTTCCACCAGAGCATGCCGGTGCGAATCATCATAAAAACGCAACTTATAAAAAGCGGCGTTGGAATCCAAGCCATAAAGAACCGGCCGTGCTTCTACATAGCCGGAAAATTGGTAAGGTTTCTTTTCAATTTCGGAAAGATCGAACGTATAATCACCCTCGGCTTGCACGCAAAACGGGACTGTTAAAAGCATCAGCGTCAGGAAAATTAACCCGAATCGTTTCATCTACCGCAGCGACTCCAGATTTGGCATGAAAGTCAGCGTAAAGACTTCGTCCTTGAACGTCCGCTTTTTTACCTTGGCCATAATCATGACAGATTTGTAGCCCTTGTAAAGCGGGCTATCTGTTTCGGTGACCGCCGGCCGGACAATACCGCCGCCGAAATCCTTCACTTCTTTGAAATAAAGGGTTTTGATCAGCATATTCGTCTCGGTCAAGCATTCAATTTTTGTCGGCAGCTTTTTCTTTTTATCCACCCAAATTGTGAGCTGATCATAGGCCACACTTTTGGTTTTTGCTTTGAGATACAGAAGATATTCACTGTTTTTTTCTTCCACCTTTGCCACGTTGTATTCAGCATTGTAATCCAGTTGCATAATGTCTGCATTATTGAATACACCGCCGACAACCGATTGCATACTGGTTATGCGGATGGGCTTGCCAACATTGGGAATATTGAGCCACATGTTGTCGCCCAGGCGCAATGTGCTTCTGCCTTTTTCACTAGCCGGCGCCAGAAATACGGAGGCCACCTTGTCAGTGCCTTTTTTAACGGTAAAAAGGGTAAA
The DNA here is from genome assembly GCA_011046295.1 of Deltaproteobacteria bacterium. GTDB lineage: Bacteria > Desulfobacterota > Syntrophia > Syntrophales > Smithellaceae > UBA4810. The sequence goes on from DSAV01000072.1 coordinate 2,037, forward strand.
CTCTTTTTTCTTGCCATTCGGTTCGATGTTGATTAGTTTGCGATAAGATTCGTAAGATTCCGGAGAAAGATTACGATCCACTTCTTTAAGTAAATTTGTGCCGTCCACAGCAAAAGCGTAAACCGGCAAGGCGATAGCCAAGGCAAGAACGAAATTAATTATTTTAAACATGATGATTCTCTCCTATTGAATTACTTTTTTGACGGCATCGACAACAGTTCCTTTGAATGTAAGATAATTAATGTGCTTTACTTCCATCGCTGCAATCATTTTATTGCCGAAATTACTGGCAATAATCATTGTAACACCTTTACTAGACAAGTAATCAACTACCATAATGCTTGCTCCACCGCCAGCATCCTTGTGAGGATTATTAATTGCTTCAATTAATTTTCCCTTACCGTCAAAAATGAGAAAATAATGACCTCTTGACGCCACGGGGCTTACAATTGAAGCTGCGGAATTTCCTTCCGATATAACCGCTATCTTCTGCTTATCCGCCCACGCGGTGAAGAATGTGACGGTCAAAACAAAAACAACCACAAATCCTAACAAAAGTATTTTTCTCATAAAAACTCCTCCTTTTATACATGTCGCAGCGCTTCAATCGGTTCCATCTTGGATGCCTTAATGGCGGGTTGAAGACTTGCCGCTACGGCAACCACAATAACGATGACCGGCACAAAAAGCAGATCAAAAAAGGACAGTTTTGCAGTCAGTAGCAAACCTTTTTGTTGACCGAAATCAAAACTAATGCCAATTAAGTTGACAATGCCAATAATTAAAATACCGATCAAAACGCCGATTATTGCGCCGACCACACCCATGCAAAACCCTTCAATAATAAACATGGACCTAATTTTCCCCGGCAATGTCCCGATGGCAGCAATTGTTCCGATTTCGCGGATACGCTCATAGACAGCCATAATCATAACGTTCATAATGCTGATGAGCACAATGGCAATGAGCATGATGCGAATGAAAAAAGTCATGACATCAATCATCCGGGCAATGTTGAAAAAAGGCGAGAGATCTTCCCACGAATGCACCTCAAAAATCGGCTGTCCCTGCTCGTTGACTTCGTCCATCACTGTTCCTTTGAGTTGCCGTACAACAGCGGCAAGTTGGCTAAAATCTTTCAATCGGACAGCTACTTCGCTTACTTCCATTTCGGTCATGCGCAGAACCTCGGCCGCGTCTTCAATATGAACATAACCGTCTCGTCCGCCCGGGCCGGTAGCGCTCTCTAGAATGCCCGAAACGATGAATTGCTTGCCGTTGACCGAACCATCCGCGTTGGTCGCCACTACTACGACTGGATCGCCGGGTTTCACTTTCATGCCTTTGGCCAGAAGCGCGGGAATCAAAATCTCTCCCCTTGCAAGAGTTGGCTTGCCCTCCATAATACGAGAAGAGAAAAGAGGGGCTGTTTTAAACTCTGCTTCGGGATCAATACCGTTTAAACGAATGTTAGTTGTCTCGGTAAAGTTACTAAACATGCCTCCGAACTTAAGACGGGGCGAAAAAGTTTCCACATGCTTATTCGACCTAAGTTTTTGAGCTATTTTTTGATAGGCTGTCTGTTTCATATTCAGGTTCAGCGGCAGATTGTCGATGGAAGCGACATAACCCTTGCTATGAAACTGAAGATGCCCCATCATTGAATCAGTAATCTGTCCGGTAATCATGGCCTTGAATGATCCGCTGATGGAAACAAAAACCAGCACAAAGACAACTCCAATCGTGATTAGGGAGGCTGTAAGCAATGTTCGCCGTTTATAGCGGATGAGATTACGTATAGCAATTTTAAAAAGATTACGCATGGGCTGGGCCTCCTTTCACTTCTTTACCGACAAATTGTCCGTCCACCAACCGGTAGATGACTTCCGCTTCACCGACAATTTTTGTGTCGTGAGTGGAAAAAATGAAGGTAGTTCCTAACTCGTCACGCATTTTCTTCATTAGCCCAATCACGGTGTAGGCTGTCTGAGAATCCAAGTTGGCCGTGGGCTCATCGGCCAGGACCAGCGCGGGATTAATCACTAGCGCGCGGGCAATAGCTACTCGTTGCTTCTGGCCACCCGAAATCTGTTGAGGATATTTGTCACCCTGATCCGCCATGCCGACCGCCTTCAGCATTTTAGAAATTCTATCCCTGCGCTCCTGCGGCTCGATATTCTGAACCATGATCAAAGGGTATTCAATGTTTTCATAAACAGTCAGGACGGGAATCATGTTGAAGTCCTGAAAAATGAACCCCAGATGCTTTCCCCGGAAGGCGGCGCTTTCTTTTCTGGAAAGTGGCGCGACATCGGTTCCCGCGACCGTGAGCTTGCCTGCCGAGGGTTTATCCAGGCAACCAATCAGGTTTAAAAGTGTTGTTTTCCCACTGCCTGACGGCCCGACAAAAGAGACAAACGAGGCAGGTTCTATTTCAAAATCTAGTTTACGGAGGGCATGAACCGTCACGTCTTCCGTCTGATAATCCTTGGAAATGCTTACCGCCGTAATCAGTGCCATTTTATTAATTCCTCTGCATATTTATTTTGTGTTGCGTTCGATTTTTTCGATCATGGTTGATGTCCGATTGGACAGCGTGAAGCCCAGAGCTTTCAGTTCAGAGAACGGCGCATTGGTTTTTATATCCGCTCTGACACAGGCAAACAAAACTAAAAATATTAACAAAATAGAAATAGGGAAAATGCGCCGCATGAAACTTCCTGAACAAAAATATTACGGCTGGCAGCCTCATGAAAAAAGCCGCCCGCCGGCACTCCATATAGTTGATCCTCTTTAATCGAAAGCCATGGAGGTCTTCCACACTTCCCAGACTTTGCCTACCAGATCGGGCCCGGGCTTGAGCGTTGGTTTTCCCGGCTTCCAGCCTGATGGAGTGGCCTCGGTTCCCTTGCTGTTGCGTACATGCTGAAAGGCCTGCATCTGTCGTAAAGTTTCGCCCACATTGCGGCCCACCGGAGGAGTAAGAACTTCAAAACCCTGAATGATACCATCGGGATCAATAAGAAATCTGCCGCGCGCTTCCACACCCGCGTCTTCCAGATAAACACCGAATACGGAACCTACTTTTCCTCCGCCATCAGACAACATCGGGAAAGGAATGCCGCCTTTGACCATTTTAGAAAGTTCATGGTCATCCCACATTTTGTGAACAAAAACACTATCCACACTCATGGATAATACTTCCACTCCGAGTTTCTGAAACTCCGGATATTTTTCGGCGACCGCCGAAATTTCCGTTGCTCAGACAAAAGTAAAATCGCCGGGATAAAAACAAAGGCTCACCCATTTGCCCAGATAGTCGGAAAGTTTCACGGAAACGAATTTACCTTTATGATAAGCCGGAGCGGTAAAATCCGGCGCTTTTTTGCCAACGGTTACCATAGCCCTCACCTCCTTGATGGCTTCTTGTTTGGGGGTTTCTTTTTTATTGCCAACTTTTTCTCCGACCGGACCGCCCGTAGGCCTGGCACACCCGGCCTTGATTTCTTCAGCCATAAAAAACCTCCTTTCTTTCCCCAAATGTTCTTTTAAATATTCTCCTTGCTCCCGTTATAAAACATTTTTATCTTCATTCACCTTATTTCTTTCTGTTATAACATCATTGATTTCCCGCATAATACTGCTCAAATCAAGCGCATACTTTTTGGAAATTTCTTCAACCGTATCGAATAAGCAGTTACAGCACAAACAAACGCCTGCCACATCATCATATCGGCGAAACACGGTGTCTGTGGCAGGCCATTTGGAAACGATATCCAACAATGTTGCATCGGCCGTGATGGTCGCATTAATGGATGGCTTCATTTACTTCTCCCTCGTATACGGCCAGGCCATAATGCCGCCTTCCATAACCTTGACATTTTTCCAGCCGTTGCCCTCTAACACCAGTTGCGCCTCATAGCCACGCAGAGAAATCTTGCAGTAACAGATGATTTCCTTATTTTTATCTTCCGGCAGCTCATTAAGGCGTTTGCGCAACGCGCCCAAAGGAATAAGCGTCTCGCCGATACCGAGTCGTATTTCCTCAAATTCTTCCGGCCCACGGACATCAAGAATAAAAGGTTTTCCCCCGGCCTGCAGTTTATCATGGACTTCCTTGCAGCTAATACCCTTGAGCCTTCCCTTTATTTTGTTTTGCATCAAATGCGCCGTGGCGATGAAATGATCGATCGCCAATGAAAAAGGCGGGGCGTAAGGAAGATCGGCATTGATTAAATCCTCGACGGTCAGTTTCCCCTGAATGGCCATCGCCCATTGAGCGATTTGTTTGGCGGCATTACCCGGCCCGATGCATTGCGCACCCAGCACCCGGCCTGTTTTGGCATCAGCGGTCATTTTGGTGACTAACAATTTCCCTTCCATGAAGCCTGGCTTATCCGGGCTGGCATTAATAACCGTGATGATGTCTTTGTATCCCAAACGTTTAGCCGCCGTCTCCGAAAGCCCTGTAGAACCTGCCGTGTAATCAAAAACCTTGCAGATGCCGGTCTGAATCGTACCGGGAAAGGTAACACAGTTTGTGGAAGCGGCATTTTCTCCCGCCACGCGTCCCTGCAGATTGGCCAAATCGCCGTAAGGGGCATGCACTTTTTTCCCGGTAATCCGGTTGAGCGTTTCCACGCAATCACCAACAGCGTAAATATCCGGGTCGGAGGTCTGCATGTATTCGTTGACTTCAATGCCGCCCAGTTCGCCGATTTTTAAACCTGCCGCCTGGGCAAGTTTTACATTAGGCCGCACTCCTATTGCTACGACAGCAAGCTCGCACGGCAGCTCTATACCGTTTTGCAGCTTTACCGCTGTAAGCTTGCCATTCTCACCTAAAAATGCCGCAATGCCGTTTTCCGTAATGACATTCGCGCCTTTGCTGCGAACGTGATTTTCCACCAGCTTGGCCAGTTCCCAATCCAGAAAGGTAAGCAGTTGGGGCAAAAGTTCAATTACCGTTATTTCAATGCCCGCCAGTTGCAGCGCTTCGCACGTCTCGATACCGATGAGCCCACCGCCAATGACAACAGCTTTTTTGATTGTTTTTTCATCACGAATTTTACGGAGAAAGTCCGCGTCTTTCATGGACTGCAGAGTTGTAATGCCTTTGAGTTCCACGCCGGGCACGGGAGGCATGCGCGGAATAGCACCGGTAGCAATAACGAGTTTATCATAAGTCAATGTGCCGGTTTCTCCAGATAAAGCATCCTTAAAGGAAACAGAACGTTTTTTAGTGTCAATATCAGTTACCTCTGTGTTCACTTTCGCCTCAATATCCTTGGCGTTTAGATAGAACATCGGACTGCGCACCACACCCGTCGGCGTACACAAAAGTTGATTGCGGTCATCAAAATAACCGCCAACATAATAGGGATAGCCGCAGGAGGCCATGGAAAGATCCGCGTCCTTTTGTAAAATAATTACTTCGGCGTTATTATCAATCCGGCGGGCTTTCGCCGCAGACTTTGGACCGGCGGCAGAACCGCCAATCACGATAATTCTCTTTTTTTGTGTCATATTTTTCTCCTAATATTTTATTCTTTTTTGTTTCCCAAAATCATATTTTCGGGCATCTGAACAGCGACAACTTCCCCTGTCGCGCAGACCTTACCCTTTGCGATAAGGCGTGATTCCACCACGACCCTGCGCCCCTTAATTGCTTTTACCTTGCCGCGCACCTCCAGAGGACAATCAAGCGGTGTGGGCAACAGGTAGTTTACATTCAGCGATGCGGTAACAAAACGCAGAGGCGGCATTGTGTCCATCGCGCGGTTTTCCGCTTTGTATTTGGCCGCGGCCGCCGTGCCGGTGGAATGACAATCAATTATGGACGCGATAAGACCGCCGTAAACTATACCGGGGATGGCGGTATGGTATGGCCTGGGAGTATAGATGCAGACAGATTCATCTCCGTTCCAATAGCTCTTTATTTGCAAGCCATGCTGATTTAGCGTACCGCAACCATAGCAGTGGCTCAAATCGTCCGGATAGTATTCCTGAAATGCTTTTTTCTCCATCGTTACTCCTTTAGCTAAAATATATTTTATAAAAATTCGTTTTCCCCATCTTTCTTAAAGAGGGGTTGGGGGAGATTTTTACCAAATAAAGATGGGATAAATCCCCCTGAATCCCCTTTTGAAAAAGGGGGACTGCATCATTATTAACCTTTGGCTTTCAACCTTTAGCCTTGTATATTAACTCCATGTTTAGTAACCATCGATATGTTAGAAGATCGTAACACGTGATGGTGTATTTGGTCGGGTAACAGATCGCCTTAGCCTTGGTCATAAAGACCGCGCGAAGCAA
>DSAV01000230.1 GCA_011046295.1 Deltaproteobacteria bacterium
ATGCAGCATTCCTATCCGCACTGCTGGCGCTGCAAAAAACCTATTATTTTCCGTTCCACCGAACAGTGGTTTATCTCGATGGAGAAAAATGATCTGCGCAAAAAGGCTCTCGCCGCCATCAATGAAGTTCAGTGGATTCCCTCCTGGGGAAGCGACCGCATCTACGGCATGGTAGAAAACCGCCCGGACTGGTGCATCTCGCGCCAGCGTTTGTGGGGCGTGCCGATTACCGTTTATTATTGCGCCAAATGCAAAGCCGAAGTTCTCACCAAAGAGATGCTCGATTACTTAGTGGCGCTGGTGGAAAAAGGCGGCGCGGATATCTGGTTTGAAAAAGATGCCAAAGACCTGATGCCCAAAGGCAGCGTCTGCCCGCATTGTAAGTCCACTGAATTTATCAAGGAAACAAACATTCTGGATGTGTGGTTTGATTCCGGCGTCACGCACGCGGCAGTTCTGGAAAAAAGACCGGATCTGCGCTCGCCCGCGGATATGTATCTGGAAGGATCAGATCAGCACCGCGGCTGGTTTCATTCGTCGCTTTTGGAATCGGTGGGCACCAGAGGCCGCGCGCCGTACCTTAGCGTTTTGACGCACGGCTTTGTCGTGGACGGCGAAGGAAAAAAGATGTCCAAGTCCATCGGCAACACCATCGAACCGCAGGAAGTCATCGAAAAATACGGCGCGGAAATTCTCAGGCTTTGGGTTGCCGCCGAAGATTATACTGACGATATCCGTATCTCCGAAGAAATTCTCAAACGCCTCGTGGAAGCCTACCGCCGTATCCGCAATACCGGAAGATTTATCCTGGGTAATCTTTACGATTTTAATCCCGATAAAGATTTGATCGCGTACGAAAAAATGGAAGAAATGGATAAGTGGGCGCTGCATCGCCTGCAGGAAATTATTAAAAGAGTGGGCGACGCCTACGATCGTTATCAGTTTCATGTTGTTTTCTACACTCTGTACAATTACTGCACCGTGGATTTGAGCGCTCTTTATCTGGATGTTTTAAAAGACCGGCTCTACACAACAAAGTCGGGCTCCACGGCGCGCCGTTCCGGCCAGAGCGCCATGTTCATTATTTTAAAAGCGATGACGCGGCTTTTGGCGCCTGTTTTCACCTTCACCGCGGAAGAAATCTGGAATACAATGCCGGCGTGGAAAGACAAAGAGGCAAGCGTGCATCTGGCGCGCCTGCCGCAGACGGATGAGCTTTATTCAAATTCCTCCTTAGGTGACGCGTGGAAAACAATGATTGATGCGCGCGCGGAAATTGCCAAGGCGCTCGAACAGGCCAGAAAAGATAAAGTAATCGGCCATTCACTGGACGCGCGCGTCAGCATCGGCGCGCCGGAAAAGATGAAAAACCTTTTTGAAAGCCACCTGGAAGATTTACGGGCGTTGCTGATTGTCTCGCAATTGCAAATTGTTCCGGAAAATCAAATCACAAATCCCTATAAGAGCGAAGAAATAAAAGGTCTGGTTGTCGGCGTGGAAAAAGCGCGCGGTGAAAAATGCGAACGTTGCTGGGTGTATTCCGAATCTTTAGGAAAAGACAAAGATCATCCAAAAGTATGTGATCGCTGCCTCGCAAATCTATAACCTTGCGTGAGGGGATTCTGGTGAAGAAAAATCTGGCTTTTTTTATCGTCTGCGCGGCGGTCATTATTATCCTGGACCAAATCACCAAATCGGTCATCACCGAAAAACTTTTCATGTATGGGACACACAAGATTATCGACGGATTTTTCAATCTCGTCTATGTGATGAACCCCGGCGCGGCTTTTGGCTTTTTGGCGGATATGCCGGAACTTTTCCGCTACGCTTTTTTCATCGGCATCACGCTTTTGGCCATGGCGCTGATTATTTACTACATCGTAAAAAGCGAAAAGGAACCATTTTTAATCATTTTGTCTTTATCTCTCATTTTCGGGGGGGCCGTGGGCAACCTGATTGACCGCATCAGGTTCGGCGCTGTTGTGGACTTTCTGGATTTCTACATCGGCAGCTGGCACTGGCCGGCATTCAACGTCGCGGATTCCGCCATTACTGCCGGCGCTTTGCTTATGCTTTGGGGGATCATAAGCAACCGAAGCAAAACAAAAGATTAATAATTGGTTTAATGTTAGTTTTTTGAAATAATGAGGGCGCGGCGGCAATAAGCAAAAAACGCGAAAAGTCACTAAATTAATGATGCGATTGTTCATAAAGATTTCCGCTTAAATTATTATCAAACAATGAAATATATCAATTTAGGAAAAACCGGCATAAAGGTATCCGAAGTGGGATTCGGCGGAATACCGATCATCAGATTACAGACGGATGAAGCAATCAAAGTACTGCGGCATGCCCATGAAAGAGGAATTACTTTTTATGACACGGCAAATATGTACCGCAACAGCGAAGCGAAAATCGGCCAGGCCTTTTCTATGCTGCGGGACAAAGTGATCATTGCGACAAAAACGATGAGGCGCGACGCGAAAGGTTTTGCTCGTCACCTGGAAAAAAGCCTTGGCGATTTAAAAACGAGCTACATCGATATTTACCAGTTTCATCAGGTGGCCAACAAAGAGGAATGGGAAAAGCTTTGCCGCCCCGACGGAGCGCTCGCTGCCGCGCAAAAAGCCAAAGAAGAAGGAAAGATCAGGTTTTTAGGGCTTATCTCTCACAATTTATCCGTGGCCATCGATATCATCAAAACAGGATTTTTTGATACGATTCAATTCCCTTTCAATTTTATCGAAGAGGATTTTAAAAACGAGTTTTATAAATACGCTTTGAACAATGGCGTAGGCATGATCGCGATGAAACCTTTTGCCGGAGGCGTCATCGACAATGCCGGGCTGGCGTTTAAATATCTGCGCCAATTCCCCGAAGTTATTCCCATTCCGGGTTTTGATTCAATTCAGGTTATCGATGAAGTTGTTTCTCTTTATGAACACACAAATGAAATAACCAAAGAAGATAATCAAAGCATGGAAAGATACCGCCGCGAATTAGGAAAAAAGTTCTGCCGCCGGTGCGAATACTGCCAGCCCTGCCCGGAAGGAGTAATGATTACTCCGGCAATGGGTTATCCGATTGTTGCCAAGCGCATGTCACCTGCCGTATCCGTTGAATTTTTAAAAATCCCCATGGAATCCACGCTAAAATGCACACAGTGCGGGACGTGTATTGAACGTTGCCCATATAATTTGCCGATTTTCGAAATATTGAAAAAAAACTATATTTTATTTGAATCACATCTTGCACACTCAGTCTAAATGTAATATAAGTCAGCAAGTTTGCGGGAAAAAGTTTAGCTTAAGCCTAAGAACCTGACCAAAAAATTTTAACAAAAAAACTTTTTCTCATTTGTTGTATCTTACATTTTGTTAATACATCAATGCTGAGGGGAAAAAATGAAGCGCTATATATTGTTTTTATTGTTGTCGATTTTTTTAATGTCCGCCAGCACTAATGCGTTGGCGGCGGATGTAAAATTCAGCGGTCAGTTTTACGCGGCGGGAATGTATTTGGATCAGACGTCGCTGACAAAGGATGCTGCCGGCCATCCTTCCACCGCTTTTTACTTTCAGAGGCTCAGAGTGCAGACTGAATTCATTGTTTCGCCCGCTTTGAAACTGATAACTCGCTTTGATATTTTGGAAAGAATATGGGGCGGAGCCAGAAGCAATCCTGCTTCAACAACGTCAGATATGGGTTCCGCAGGAACACGAGCAGAAAATGAAAATATTGCTTTTGACTGGGTTTACTTAAGCTACGCCTCAAAAATCGGCTTATGGCGGGTTGGTTACATGAATGACGGAGCCTGGGGCACTGTTTTTATGGATTCATCAACACCCCGTGGTAAAGTCGCCTGGGCATACAGAGCCCCCAACTGGATGTTCACCATACAAACAGCAAAAATGGCGGAAAATAATTTTTCAGCGGTGAATCCTACTGCTACAGCATCTGATGTGGACGCAAACAAATATTGCATGGCTTTCCGCTATAAATGGAAAAGCGCAGAAGCAGGCATTCTTATCGGCTTGGGCAGAAGCGCCTCAAATAAACCGACACAACATTATAAAAGTCTTTACAACAATTTCATGCCTTACACAAAAATTCATCATGGACCACTGAAAGTACAGGCTGAATTGATTTATTTTGTCGGAAAATTAAAAAATTACGAAGATAGTAGTTTTGGTGATGATGTAAGACTGTCCGCACTTTCAGCCTGGTTAGATGTCACAGCTGATTTTGGAATGGCTTATGTTGGTGGAACATTCGCATACGTGGCCGGAGACGACCCTTCTACAACCAAAAAAGAAGGCGACGCCATGCGCAACAATGGCGGCCGTGATTGGGATCCATGCTTAATTCTTTGGAATAACAACCTCACATATTGGGTCGGTTCTCTTGCCGGTAACGGCACATCTGTTAATGCCGGCCCCATGTATAATGCCTTTTTCTATCAAGTCAGAGGTGGATTAAGACCAATTAATAATCTTGATATCATGGCCTCTGTCTCTTATGCTGAAGCCGATAAAAAACCATGGGCGACAGCAGGTGACCCATCTAGCGTCTATTTGAAAAAAGATTATGGAATTGAACTAGATGTTGTTGCTACATACAAAATCACCGACAATCTTGCTTATATGCTGGGTTTTGGGTATCTCTGGACAGGAGATTACTTTAAGGAAACAAATTCAAATGCCAGCGTCAGCGACAATTATTTGTTTTTAAATAAGCTAACATTTACATTTTAATATTCAAAACGAACTACATCCTAAAAATATTCCAATGCTGATAAAAATCCAAGGCAAGGAGACATAGTTATGAAAACAAAAAATATTTTTTTTATTTTTCTTTTATTAATTATTTTATTTTCGTTTAACGTTCATGATGCAAGCGCCCAATACCCAGAAAGGCAGATTACCATACTAGTAGGATTTTCCGCGGGCGGCAGTATGGATTTGAGCGCCAGGGCACTGGCCGCTTCTGCAGAAAAAATTCTGGAGCAGCCGGTAGTCATTGAAAACAAATCAGGGGGCACAGGAATGGTTGCATTGGCGTCCATGCTTGCACAAAATCCCGATGGCTATACTCTTTGCGCCACTCCCAGCTCTGTTATAATCCGCGTTAGCCAGATACAACAAGCCCCCTTTAAACCTTTCACCAGTTTTAAACCTATTATTGGTTTTGCCGAACCGCAGCTGGGTATCGTTGTTAAAAATGACTCTCCCTGGAAGTCATTGAAAGATTTGGTGTCGTACGCAAAAATGAATCCAAATAAATTAAAATACAGTACAACCGGTGTAGGCAGTACCACTCATGCTGCAATTGACGAAATTACAGCAAAACAAAAACTGCAAATGATCCACGTACCGTATAAAGGAAGTATTAATGCTTTAACTGCTCTTTTGGGAGGACATGTTGATTTTGCTTCCCTTACTTCGGAATTAATTCCTTCGGTAAAATCCGGACAAACAAGGCTTCTGGCCGTAATCAGCGAAAACAGATCTCCTATTTTCCCTGAAGTTCCAACCCTCAAAGAATTGGGATACGATTTTGCGAACGATGCTATCTTCGCCGTTGTTGCACCAGCAAATATTCCTGCTAATATCGCAAAAAAATTGGAGGATGCTTTTGCTAAAGCAATAAAAAACAAAGAATATTTGGAATCTCTGGATAAAGTGGGCATGATTCCCGTTTATTATGACGGTAATAAATTGCGTAATTTCTTGCGTATATACTGGAAGAAAATTAATAAACACTTAATAGCAACGGGAATAATCAAAGAAGCGGCTACAGTACCAGAATAATCTTAATTCCAGCTACACCGGCGAAGGAAAAAGTGAATAAGCGAGACATCAGCAGTAGTATTGTTTTAATTTTATTTGCAACATTCGTCTTGGTAAGTTCGCTGGGGTTGGGAATTGGTGAGCTTCGTAACCCCCAACCCGGCCTTATACCTTTTGCCGCAAGCTTTTTGTTAATAATTTTTGGCGCGATACTCTTAGCAGTTAATTGCCGTAAAAATAATCCAGAAATTAATCTTGTTGATTTATGGAGAAAACTTAACTGGCATAAAAATATCATCGTTATCTCTGTTTTGATTATTTACACTATTGTTCTTCCGATAATAGGATATATTCTCGCAACTTTTGCTCTTATGTCGGTTTTGTTTGGCCTGGGCAGGATGAAAACATGGGTGGTAATTATAAGTTCTGTGCTGTCTGTTTTGTTGAGCTACGGTTTATTTCACTATATTTTAAAAACACCTCTGCCCAGAGCAATTTGGTCTTTTTAACCGGAGCGTCCCTTGGAATCATTAAGCAGCTTGTTTTACGGCATTTCTGTTGCATTTGAGTTTCATAACATCATTCTGATTTTCGTGGGTTGTCTGTTAGGAACTTTAATTGGCGTTTTGCCCGGTATCGGTCCGGTAGGCGCTATTTCTATTCTATTGCCGCTGACTTTCCAATTACCACCGGCAGGGGCTATCATCATGCTTGCGGGTATTTATAATGGCGCCATGTATGGCGGTTCGACAACTTCCATTTTGATAAATGTACCCGGAGAAGCAGCATCAGTAGTAACATGTCTTGACGGTTACCAAATGGCACGAAAGGGACAGGCCGGAGCTGCATTAGGTATTGCAGTTTTTGGTTCTTTTATAGCCGCGACAATTGGTTTAATCGGCCTACAGCTTTTGGCTAGGCCACTTTCATCATGGGCGCTAAAATTTGGGCCTCCAGAATACTTTGCCATAATTCTGCTGGGTTTTACCTTTATTGTTTATCTGGCACAGCATTCAATTATCAAAGCAGCAATAATGGCAGCGGTCGGATTGATTCTGGGTTCAATTGGACTTGATCCTATTACTTCTCTGCCCAGAATGACTTTTGGAATGATAAATTTATTTGAAGGGCTTCATGTCGCACCGCTAGCGATTGGATTATTCGGTTTAGCAGAAGTTTTAATTAATATAGAAAAAGCTGTACCCAAAAAAATATTAAAAGTAAAAATCAAGAATTTATTCCCGCAGAAATTACAGTGGCTACAAGCAAAATGGGCAATTATCAGGGGTACTTTAATAGGATTTTTCATGGGAGTATTGCCGGGCGGTGGACCGGTTCTTTCGTCCTTTATTTCTTACGGAATGGAAAAACGCCTATCTAAAAATCCGGAAAAATTTGGGCAAGGAGCCATAGAAGGAGTTGCCGCACCTGAATCAGCCAACAACGCCGCTACTTCTACATCTTTCATACCATTATTAACACTTGGTATTCCGCCGAATGTTGTTTTAGCTGTCATGTTTGGCGCATTTCTGGTTCACGGTATAACTCCGGGACCATTGTTAATTAAAGAACACCCTGAAATATTCTGGGGGATAATCGGCAGCATGTATATAGGAAATATAATGCTTTTGATTATGAATTTACCTCTGATCCCAATGTGGGTACAGGTCTTAAAAATTCCGGACAAAATTCTTTATCCTCTTATTATCCTTTTTTGCGTAATCGGCTCATATTCCATAAACAACAACATTTTTGATGTATTTGTGATGATCACCTTCGGTATTGCCGGATATTTACTAAAAAAATTCGATTATGAACCCGCACCATTGATTCTGGCTTTCGTTCTGGGACCCATGTTTGAAGTAAATTTAAGGCGCTCTCTTTTGATATCTCAGGGAAGTTTTAGCATTTTTGTGCAGCGTCCCATTGCCTTGGCCTCACTAATTCTTTGCCTTATTATGATTACATTACCTGTTTTTCAGGCAATCAGAAAAAAACTTAACTAACTAAACCATCCAAAAACAAATTATTCTCGGAAGCTCTTTGAACTTCCGAGGATAATTTTTAATAATTTTATGGCTTATCTTAGAACATAAGCGTCAGCTTATTTATAACCATGTAGTTATCGTCTACTTTGTTGTTGATATCATTGTATTTAAAGTAATCACCTGTCCACAGATATCCAACACCCATCATATAAGACAGATTATTGGTAACCTTGTAAGTGGCGGTTAAGTCAAGCTCCAGACCGTAATCTTTTTCCAGATAACCGGACGGTTTTTTATCCGCCACGGCGTAAGCAAGAGACGCCATAATGTCTAAATCAGCAATTGGACGCACGCCTACTCTGCCCTGGTAAAAGAAAGCATTTTTCATGGCATTGTTGATCTCGCCGGTCGCGGTGGCATCCCAACCCGTGATTGCCCCTACCCAGCGTCTCGTATCATAATAACTGAAAAGAATCAGACACGGGTTCCAGTCACGGCCGCCGCTAAGCGTACCGCCTTCTTTTTTTGCCGTATCGGGTTTATCGCCGGAAACATAGGCGAAAGTGCCG
>DSAV01000232.1 GCA_011046295.1 Deltaproteobacteria bacterium
AACAGTCCCTTCGCTCACGCCAAGGGTCCTGGCTATGGCGCAGTTGGTACTTCCATTTTGCTTCATGAGTGTGATAAGATCCGTGATAAGTTGTTTTTCCGGGGGCATCTTCTTACCTTTTTTCGCGGAAAGTCTGGGGATGCCCCCCTTTTTACACTATCTACAAAATGTCCGTCAAACTCTATCCCGGAAAAAACTCGTAAAGTTACATGCCGCATGACTCGTAAATTATCATGCCGCGGTACAAGATAAGCCGTGGGATCGATTTTTCACTGGGGAAGACCATGCCGACCCGGGTTCTGCGTTTGATCTGTTTGTTCAAGCGTTCCATCATAAAAAGTAAAGAGGTCAAGTCTGCGTTTGACTTATTTCGAGAATTCCATTTTCAATGTTTTCTGCCTTTTTCCGTGAATCCGGAATGGGTGCATTTTTGACGATTCAGCTTCTTTTCTTAGATATCCTTTGGACCTGGTTTTCAGGAGCCTGGGAATTTAATAGGGATCGGCCGACTCATGATACAATTCAGAAATATATCAAAGAAAGGTCAATCGTAGACTTGAACCTTTTATCTCTATCTTTTTTTTTGATTCAAAGAACCGGACTTAATTATTTCCTGGCCGGATCTATTTTCTGGTCGATCTTGTATAGACCATAAAATAAAGATCTGCCTTTCTTGTCTTTTTCTGGTTCCTCAAGAAAAAAACAGCTTATTCTTGGAGTCTATGTGACCAATCCAGGGATCGTTAAGAAAATCCTTGAAATGTACCTTAAAATATATACCTTCTGGTTTTGCACGGTTTTTTCCACGATTCAGAACTTGTTTCTGCAGTTCTTCAATTATTATTTGTCGAGTTTCTCCAAGAGGAACATGATATTTTCTAAAAAAAGCGTTGAAATTTTTCATTGCTTCTTCATCTATAATGAAATCAATCCCAGGTGTTCCTTGATCAGGAATATCGAGGCTGATATCCTGAAGCATTTCAAGAAGAAGCGGATCTTTAGGGCCAAAAACAAGGGAGGTGACAAATATTATTTCGCCCAAAGGATCAGGTCCTGCACCCTGCTCTGCAGCTTTTATGATATGCTGAGCTTCTCTTTTGGATATTCTTGGAACTGGTTCATGGGATTTAGATGAAAGTGCATTGCCTATAGATTCCCTGACATTTTCAACAGTCATTTTATTACCCCGCTATTAATTTGATTGAAGGCGCATCCAGTATATTTCAAAAAGGAATATATTGCAAACAAGAGATGGGGCCGTCAATTAGAACGAATAAGGGCTGCGCTTGACATAAAGATTTGTCAATTCGAGATTGATTGACTGGCTAAGCGATTGGTGTAATAACAGTATCCAGTATTTTTAAACCTCGTCACTTTAATAAATGAGGAAAAAATGGCTCTCAACTGGATAGAAGACATTGTTAGTCAATTCTGCAAAAATAGAGGATATTTAGTGCACGAAAATAGAGATTTACCGATGCCTAAAACAAAAGTAAGAACCATTTGTGGTCACTCAGACATTGATGTTCCAGCAATTGGCAATGATGAAATTTTTCATATTGAATGCCAAAATTGGTGGGGGCCAAGCCGTTCAGAAGAAGAAAAAGAACATAATCGCCTGTTAAACCGATTTAAAAATTCACCAAAACTTTTGGAAGAGAAACATTCCTTTTTGTTAAGAGGAAAAGCAATTAAAAGAATTCTTGTCACAACAGGTAAGCCAGCTAAACCTGGCCAAAAAGGTGGACAATGAATGAATTTAAAAAAATTTCCAATAACCCAGTTGAACCAGACCGGCAACCCGGCGGGTGAGCGGGAACGTTACACACGAAAGGAAAATATAATCAATTTTGTTCCTTGTAGGCATAAATGTAAGGAGGCTCTAAATGATTGAAATCGCAATCAAATTCCGGGATTTAATTAAAGAGAGGAGCTGGAAGCAGTTGCGTCGCGAGCTTGAGGAAATAGATGCTGTTGCTTTGGCTGAGATCATAGAAGAGCTGGGCGAAGAGGATGATGTTATACTTTTTCGCCTGCTTCCGCGTAAACTGGCAAAACTTACCTTCCAGTTGCTTTCATACGATAAGCAGGAGCAGATAGTTACAACGATGGCAAAAAAAGCCAGCCGCGTTGCCAGCCTGCTGAATGACCTCGATCCTGACGATCGTACCGCCTTCCTAGAGGAACTGCCCGGCAGTGTTTCGCAAAAGCTTATATTGCTGCTTTCGCCTGAAGAAAGAAAGGTGGCGCAGACTTTGCTCGGATATCCCGAAAACAGTATAGGACGACTCATGACACCCGACTATGTGGCGGTAAGGTCAGACTATACCATCGAGCAGACAATCAGGCATATCAGGCAGTTTGGTCACGATTCTGAAACATTGAACGTGGTTTATATAATAGACGACGACTGGCGCCTTGTCGATGACATTCGCATAAGGGAGATCCTCCTTTCCCGTCCCGAGCAGAAGATTTCAGAGATAGTTGACAACCGCTTTGTTGCCCTTAACGCCTTCGACGATCAGGAGACAGCCATCAGGGTTTTCCAGGACCACGACAGGGTAGCGCTTCCGGTTACCGACAGCGAGGGTCACCTCATTGGCATAGTAACCTTCGATGACGTGATGGACGTGGCAGAAGAGGAGGCGACCGAGGATTTCCAAAAGTTTGGTTCACTGCAGGCAGCAGTTTTGAACCCTCTCAAGGCAGGGATCGTGTACCTGTACAGGAAAAGGATTATCTGGCTGCTTGCCCTTGTTTTTATGAATATCTTTTCCGGGGCCGCAATAGCCAGCTTTGAGAATGTGATACAGTCGATGGTTGCATTGGTATTCTTTCTCCCGTTGCTGATTGACTGCAGCGGAAATGCCGGCGCTCAATCTGCTACCTTGATGATACGATCGCTGGCAACAGGCGACGTTGAGATGAAGGACTGGTTTAAGCTGATAGGCCGTGAGATCAGTGTTTCGTTCCTGCTGGGGGTGACCATGGCAATAGGAGTAAGCCTGGTGGCAAGCTTCAGAGCCCCGGAGATAATCCTTGTCGTGGCCTCCACAATGGTTCTGACTGTTATGGTTGGCAGCCTCATCGGACTGACACTTCCATTCATCTTTACCAGGCTGCGCCTCGACCCCGCAACAGCCAGCGCACCTCTTATCACCTCAATAGCAGATATCACCGGGGTAGTTATCTATTTCTCAATAGCAAGCTGGTACTTTTCCTGGAAATAATGGCATATAAAGCTGTTTAGTCGAGGCTGAAAAATTCTTCAACGCTGGACCTGAAGGCATAATTGGCTGAACAGATAGGAATGGGTGGATGTAATCGCGTCCCAAAAAAGGCACAAAATTTTTCCCAGCTGAGCCTTCAGCGTGGAAAAGTTCATCCTCGCGGCACTCAACAGGGCGTTGACACCGACGCCTGCATTACCTTTGCCAAGCCTTGCACGCGGCCTGGGGCGAGCATCCGTAGCAGAGGTAGCTCTGCTCACACATCAAACCGTTTACATCCTCATCAAAAACAGCGGGCGGTTCAATTTATGTTTAAGGACGCTTTGAAGAAGTCCAGCACCTTCTGCTCCTTGCCGAAATCATACGCTCCGGTGACCCAGTAACTCACCTCTAATTTTTGGCCGTCGGGAGCGGTTCTGAGGTAGAAGCGCCTGCGATAAGGCCTGCCCCTGTTGTCAACAACGCCGTCGCCGCTTTCGCAGAAGTTTCCGACTTTGCGGTATTTTCCTTCAGCCCACGGGGATTTGTCAGGCTTGAAACCGGCGTTTAATGAAAGCCGGACAGTATACTCCGCGCCGCGGAACGGGTCGGTGAATTCGTACCATTTCGCCCTGTTTGTGCTTCCCCCTCCTCCGGTCCATGCCGCCGAGCGCTCGAAGGTTATCCCCTGCCAACCCTTACGTGATTCTGGCGTGCAACTGTGTCGGTTACGTTATTTATCCTGTCGACGTACTTGACGCCGTTTTGCTCCAGTATCTTCGCGCTCTCTCTTACATGCGCCACCCAACTCTTTCTGCGCACTGAAGGAAACACAATTTCGCTCACAAATAAATTATGGGTCTGCGGAACAGGAATTTCAACGAAATTCCATTGAAACCTTGATATGGACGCTTTCATCCGGGCAAAGGTAATGATCTCTATTAACTTCTCGCGCCTGGGACACTTTTATTTTCTATGTTCCTTAATAAAGTAGAGAAATACACCACCGGCCAGCATATAGAGTTCCAGCAGGACCAGCAGGGCAAAATAGCCCAGGTTCGGGCTGAGGCGATTGAGGGGATCCAGCACCATGGCTCCGGAAGCAGAAGCCACAAATTGCGCCAAAAACGTGCTGGCGGTAATTACCGCCATGATGCGACCGGACATGCGCGGGTGGGGGATGAATTTAACAGTCAGGGACAGTCCGGCCGATATCACCAAAGAAAAGCCGGCACCGTATGCCAGCATGCAAAGCAGTGTGATCACCAGGTGAAAGCGGCCCAGGGTAAAAAACAAAACAGCGGTCAAAGCCTGAATGCCGCCCGCCAGGAAAAGCACATAACGCTCATTGCAACGCTCGGTCAGCCTGCCGGCGGGCAAAGCGGCCAGCACGCTACCGAAAATCGCACCCCCGTACAGCAGGGCGGTCGTCCGACGTACATTTTCAGCCCCGAGCAGGTCCCGGACAATAAATACCAGGAAAGTCGAAATGATCAGCAAGCCGCTCAAAAAAAGCACGCGGGCGGCGATCAACAACAAGAGATTGCGCGGCAAGCGTACGGGAACGCGTTCCGGCCGCAACCGCCGGGGTTCAGGATCCACGATGCTTTTTCGCACAACCAATTGGTGATACGCAACCATGGTTAACAAAACCACGAAAAAAGACAGAAAAGCCGGATTGGCGGCGCTGCCTGCCGGACCGAACCATGCCTTTGCCGCAACCAAACCGAAAGCCGCGGCTCCCAGGCCGGTTCCCAGAAAGTGCCAGAATGCGATCCCCGCCGTATAGCGCTCCGTGCCACCCAGTTGCGGTTGATCGGCCAGGACAGCCAGGTGGGAAGCCTCACAAAACGAGCGCGCCACGATCAGAACCAGAAAAATCACAACTCCGGGAACGTAGGCCAATTCGGTATGCAAGAGAATCAAGCCGGGCAGCATGATTCCCAAAGCGTAGAGGGGATACTTCGGCCCCTGAATAATGCGACTCTCCCGGTCCCGGTACCAACCGAAAAAGACCAGCATCCCCACGCTGAGAAGTGCGGCCGCGGCAGTGATCATGCCCAGGTGAACACCTTTAACCTGATCGCCCACTTCCTGCAGGATCCATACAGGCAGGGTCAGGGTCACCAGGGACGTGTACACAAACATGGATGCAAAGCGGGGCAGGCCGAAAGCCAGGTGCCGGATTCGCGGCATACTGTTGACGGACCGCATGGTTTTGTGCCCGGCTAGAGAAAATACAGGAAAAAGATGGATGCGATCCAGGCCGAAGGCAGCAGTGAGTCACAACGGTCAAAAACGCCCCCCATCGCGCCCATCATGGAACTGAAATCCTTGACGTTGTGGATGCGTTTGATCTTTGACGCCAGCAGATCACCCAGGGAACCGGCAATCGCCAGAACGATCCCGGCAAGGGTGACTGAGACCGCGTTCAGTTCCGGAACCGCAAAACGGAACACATGCGCCGCCAACACGGCGGATAAAATTCCTCCCAGGTAACCGGCCAGGGTTTTGTTGGGGCTGAGGCGGGGAAACGGTCTGCGCCCACCGAAAACCGTGCCGAAAAAGAACGCCGTCATATCGTTGAGCGCGGTGACGGAAAACACGAAAATCACCAGGCGGAACCCGCCGGAGCGGCCAAGCAGGATCCAAAGCGAAAAACCCGCCCCCAGCATCAGGGCAAAAGGAAAAATCTGCCGCCAATGCTTTTGTTTCATAAACAGCGCCAGATAGAGAAACGGGCACAGGAAAAATAGAATCGACGGAAGAGCCCAAATCGATATTTCATGAAATTGAATCAGAATCAGCCATGGCAGGGCCAGGCCCAGGGCTATCACATGGTGTAGAATACCGATATTTTGGACCAATCTGGACAGTTCCCAATGGGAAGCCGCAAAGACAGCCAGAATAAATACGAAAAATACCCATTTACCCAAATGAATAGAAAGGAAAATTGAAACGATTATGGGAAACCAGGCCAGGATGCGTGACACCAGGTTCCTTTTCTTGAGTCTGCCGATCAGGAAAAGAATGACACCCGACCCGGCCAGGAAAACAGACCAGATCAAGAGAAACTGCAGGGCCAGGGGATCAAAAGACATTATTTCTCTCTTCCGTCCGCTTGCCTGCAGGCGCGCAACCCGCGCAGGAACCTCTGCATTATGCTGAATGCCGTGATCAGGCCCAGCACAATCATGAACAGGTCCGCAAAGACCAGCGCCCGTCCCCCCAGCCGCAATTGCCAGTCAGACAGGAAGTAAGCCGGAATGGTGAACACGATAAAGGCCACGAAAAGCTCGGCTTTGCCCGCCCCCGCGTAAGAACGTTTGCCCAGGGTGGCTTCAATCTGGGTACCGAGATAACTGTGAAGCAGGGCCAGTACAATCAGGATAAACCCGAGAGTTGCGTGGGCACCCCGGGAAAACGTCAGGCCCGCCAGTATGGCCACATCCACCAGGCGATCCACGAAATGATCCAGGAAATCCCCGGTGCGGCTGGTTTTTGCATGCGCGCGTGCCACGATGCCGTCCAGGCTGTCGCCCATGCCGGACAAGGCGATAAAGCCGCCCCCGACCAGAAAGAAAACCGGCGAAAACCGGGTCAGCACAAAACTGACCCCGGCCAGGATCCCCGTCACCAAAGAAAAAAGCGTCAATACGTTTGGGTGGATGCGGCGCAGATGCGGCGCGAGCGGAGAAAAAAGGGCAACAAAAAAATCTCTCACAGCCCACCCGAATTCCCGGCGGCCCCGGCACCGCGAATGCGCTTTTTCATGTGCGCAGTCTATATTTGCACAGAGACGATGTCAAGGTTAGTAACAAAAAGGATCTGGAATTGGATGCAATCAGTGGGATTGGAACCTATCAGTTAAAAATTCTCAAATTTCTGCTTATACGTGCCGGGTGCTCAATGTACACAAATGGAGAAACAGTCTGCATTTTCACCAAAAATCACCAGTACCCGGATCAAAAACCACCGAGCCATTGGCAATAGTTGTGAACGAAGTGCTGACAGGTACCATAACGAACATAAGATGCCTCATCATCGTAATCCCAGCAGTAGACCCTATAGACGGTTGCGCACAGGTGCCGGCAGGCACAATAACTGGATTTAGGCCAATAAGACAGGAACTCGCCCTCATAACAGCTCTGCTCCAGTGCCGGGCATCCCGCACTGCTGACCGGACATTGGGACCGCGCATCCAGTATAACTGCGGTCAAGATCAAACCGGCCGTGATGGCCAGAATCATTACAATGATTGATTTTCCTTTAATTGGCATCTCTTTCCTCCTTTAGAATGATGATGCTGTCTTTGTAAACCCCATAAAAACGGTTGCCGGCCTTGGCCATCAGGATCACCCTGCAGGGTTTTGAAAACCTCGCAGTCAGGTTTCCCTCAAAGTCGAATTGAAGCAAATCACGATTGCCCGGGGGCTCCAGGTAGAAATGTGGCCCGGAATCGCCATCGGCAAACCAGTTGTTGAACATGTGGAAAAAAGCATTTTTCAGCTTTGAATTTTGGTCCTTGCCGCGGACTTTCTCTTTAAACAAAGAGAGAATTTCCTTCGGCCAGATGGGAACCTCTGAAATCTTTTTTTCTCGATCAAACAGGTAAAAAGTGGAACTGTTCATCAGGAATACCGCCAGGCGATGGTCATCCAAGAAAACACAGCGCGCCTCCAGGGGATTCAAGTGAACAGCGAACGCATATTCCCTGGGTTTGATTTCCAACAGCAAACTGGTTTCAAGCTCGCGGCGTGACAGCACCGGGTACAAGAACTCTCCCCGGGAATCAACCGCATTTATGCGATTGTTTTCCCGGTCAATGCACAAGTAACTCTCAAGCGGCCCCTGCAATGGATAAAGATAATCTTCGCGGTTGTGGGGAAAGGGGATATCCCCAACCGGGTTGCCTTCCAGGTCGTATCGGATCAGCTTGCGATTGCCACCGTCAGCAAAGAAAAGAGAGCGGTTCTTCACCACTTCCACGTCCACCATATAATTGCCGGGAGCGTATTCGCCGGGACCCTGGCCGGTATTGCCAAACACCTGCACCAGCTTGAAGTTTTTGTCGTATTTGAAAAATTTGCGCACCTTGAGGTCGAACACGTAGATGTTTCCCTGACTGTCGGCGC